>CAZGPS010000008.1:0-30522 GCA_964527675.1 uncultured Brevundimonas sp.
GTCTACGGCCAGATGAACGAGCCTCCCGGCGCCCGCGCCCGCGTCGCCCTGACCGGCCTGGCCCAGGCCGAATATTTCCGCGACGAAGAGGGCAAGGACGTCCTGCTGTTCGTCGACAACATCTTCCGCTTCACGCAAGCGGGTTCGGAAGTGTCCGCCCTTCTGGGCCGCATCCCCTCGGCCGTGGGCTATCAGCCGACCCTGGCCACCGAGATGGGCAATCTGCAGGAGCGCATCACCTCGACCAAGAAGGGCTCGATCACCTCGGTCCAGGCCATCTATGTTCCCGCCGACGACCTGACCGACCCGGCCCCGGCCGCCTCCTTCGCCCACCTTGACGCGACCACGGTTCTGAACCGCGACATCGCCGCCCAGGCCATCTTCCCCGCCGTGGACCCGCTGGACTCCACCTCGCGGATCATGGACCCCCTGGTGATCGGCGACGAGCACTACGCCGTGGCCCGCCGCGTCCAGGAAATCCTGCAGCAGTACAAGGCGCTGAAGGACATCATCGCCATCCTGGGCATGGACGAGCTGTCGGAAGAGGACAAGCTGATCGTCTCGCGCGCCCGCAAGATCAGCCGCTTCCTGTCCCAGCCCTTCTTCGTGGCCGAGCAGTTCACCAACTCGCCGGGCAAGTTCGTCTCGCTGGAAGACACGATCCGCTCGTTCAAGGGCATCGTCGCCGGCGAATACGACCACCTGCCGGAAGCGGCCTTCTACATGGTCGGCGCCATCGAGGAAGCCGTCGAGAAGGCCCAGAAGCTCGCCGCCGAGGCGGCCTGATCCATGGCCGGCAAGCTCAGCTTCTCGCTGGTGTCGCCTGAGCGCGAGGTCTTCAACGGCCTCGTCGATCAGGTCGACGCGCCCGGCGTCGAGGGCGATTTCGGCGTCCTGGCCGACCACGCCCCCTTCATGACCGCCCTGCGCGAAGGCGTGGTCACCGTCATCGACGGCGGCTTGATCCGCCAGTTCGAGGTCCACGGCGGCTTCGCCGACGTGACCCCGGCGGGCCTGACCATCCTGGCCGAACAGGCCTCGGAAGTGGCGGCGGCATAGGCCCTTGTCATCCCTGCGTATTGGCGCGGCCTGATGCGGCAATACACCGGGATGACAGGCTGATCGCCGGCTGACAATCCGCGGCCCGCCATCGCAATTCCGGCGACAGACCTCCGCGATTCCAGCGGCTTGCCAAAAACCCGGCGTCAAGAACCCGCCATAGCGAGCGGCGGCTGTAGAATGCCGGCTGTTCGCCCGGGTCTTTGACAATCGCATCTCACGCCGGCCGGGTCAGGCCGAACGATCCGGACGGTTCGGACGGTGTTTTTCGATTCTACCCGGGTAATATCCCGGAGCCGATGCCGGCTTCCGCCGCCCCCGCCCTCCGCTATGGTGGCGCTTATGGACACCCTCTCGGAGCGCTGGGCCCGGCTCGAGCCCCACACCACCATGGTCGGCCCCGACGACGACCGGCCGCGGCCGGCAGTGCTGCTGTTCCACGGTTGCGGCGGCCTGCGCGGCCATCTGCCGAAATACGCCGGGGTCGCGAAACAGGCCGGCTGGCGCGCCTTCACCGTCGACTCCTACGCCCCGCGCGGCTGGAGCCGGACCTTCGCCATGGCTGCGGTCTGCACCGGCCTGCTGCTGCGCGGCCATGACCGGGCCGGCGACATTCTCGCGACCCTGCACGGCGTGTCGCAACGGCCCGACGTGGACGCCTCGAAGATCGCCCTGGCCGGCTGGAGCCACGGCGGCTGGGGCATCATGGAGGCGATGAGCGCCGACCGCTCGCGCCCGGCCCTCGGCCTCGGCGATCCCGGCGCGGTCAGCCTCGACGGCGTGGTCGCCGCCTATCTCGCCTATCCCTATGTCGGCGTCGCCGCCCCCAACCGGATGCGGCCGTGGCGGCACTGCCCGAAGACCCTCGCCGTGATCGCCCGTACGGACCACCTGACCACGGTGCGCAACGCCGAACGGGTTCACGCCATGATCCGCGACTGCGGCGCCGAGGTCGAAACCTGGATCGCCGAGGGCACCCACAGCTTCGATGAGCCGATGACCGCCCCGCCCATGCGCTATCATCCCGAACTGAGCCAGGAAGCGCTGCGCCGCTTCGGGGCCCTGCTGCACGACGTGGCGGTCGCGCCGGCCGCCTGAGCCGCCAGCCTGAGCCGCGCCGGGTTCGCGCGGACGGCCAAACCCGCTATGGACCGCGCCATGACGACCCTCCTGTACGGCCGCCCCCCGGCGGTGTTCGATCCCCCCGGCGACGCGGTCCAGACCTCGCCCCTGATCCCCGGCGCCACGCCGCTTGAATCGGTGGCCGAAGGCTCCGCCGACGCCGCCATGATCTACGCCCCGCCCGGGGTGCTGGAGCGCCGCTACTCCCTCGCCCTCGCCCTGCGCGCCCTGAAGCCCGGCGGCCGGCTCGACGCCCTGGCCCCCAAGGACAAGGGCGGCTCGCGCCTGAAGAAGGAGCTGGAGGCCTTCGGCGTCGAGGTCGGCGAAAGCGCCAAGGCCCACCACCGCCGCTGCGTCGTCCTCCGCCCGGAGACCCTGACCGGGATCGACGCGGCCATCGAAGCCGGCGCCCCCCGCCTCGTGCCGGGGCTCGACGCCTGGTCCCAGCCCGGGATCTTCGCCTGGGACCGGGTCGACGCCGGCACCCTGCTGCTGGCCCAGACCCTGCCGCCGCTCAAGGGCGCCGGGGCCGACCTCGGCTGCGGCTACGGGGCCCTGGCCACGGTGGTGCTGGGCTCGCCGGCTGTCACCGCCCTGCGCCTCATCGACCTCGACCGCCGCGCCATCGAGGCCGCCCGCCGCAACATCGAGGACCCGCGCGCGACCTTCGACTGGGCCGACGCCCGCACCGTCGAGGCCGCCGCCGACCTCGACTTCGTGGTCATGAACCCGCCCTTCCACGACGGCGGGGCCGAGGACCGGCGGCTCGGCCAGGCCTTCATCCGTCAGGCCGCGGCCCTGCTGAAGAAGGGCGGCGTCCTCTGGCTCGTGGCCAACCGCCACCTGCCCTATGAGGCCGACATCACCGCCGCCTTCAAACGCGCCCGGCCGCTCGCCGACAAGGGCGGCTACAAGGTCATCGAGGCGGTCAAGTGAAGACGCCCACGGCCCGGGTGGACAAGCTGCTGGGCTCGATGGGCTACGGCTCGCGCACCGAGATGGCCCGCCTCGGCAAGGCCGGCGGCATCGTGCTGGACGGGGCTGATCTGACCGACGTGTCGAAGCGGATCGCCGTGACCCCCGACCTGCCGTCCCGCATGGAGATCGACGGCGAGCCGCTCGACCCGCCGCCCGGGCTGGTGATGATGCTGCACAAGCCGCTGGGCATGACCTGTTCGCGCAAGGAGGACGGGGCCCTGGTCTATGACGTCCTGCCGCCGCGCTGGCGCCGCCGCGACCCGGCCATCTCGACCATCGGCCGGCTCGACAAGCAGACCACCGGCCTGCTGCTGCTGACCGACGACGGGGACCTGCTGCACCGGGTGATCAGCCCCAAACGCCACGTCGCCAAGGTCTATCGGGCTGCGCTGGCCCGGCCGCTGGCCGGGACCGAGACCGACATCTTCGCCGCCGGCGGTCTGGTGCTGGAGGGCGAGGACAAGCCGCTGTCACCGGCCGCGCTGGAGGTGCTGTCGCCGACCGAGGCGCGGCTGACCGTGACCGAGGGCCGCTACCACATGGTGCGGCGCATGTTCGCCGCCGTCGGCAACCACGTCGAGGCCCTGCACCGCGAACGCGTCGGCGGCCTGGCCCTGCCCGAGGATCTGGCGCCGGGCGAATGGCGGCTGCTGGAACCGGGCGAAATCGACGCCATATTCGCCGCATGAGCGCCCACGCCAAGATCTGCGGCCTGACCACGCCGGAAACGCTGGACGCCGCCCTCGCCGGCGGCGCGGCCTTCGTGGGGGCGGTGGTGTTCCCGAACAGCCCGCGCCACATCGAACCGCTGCACGCCGCCACCCTGTTCGAACGGGCCCGGGGCAAGGCCCGGATCGTGGCGGTGACGGTCGACGCCGATGACGCCCGGCTGACCGAGATCGCCCTGATCCTCAAGCCGGACCTGATCCAGCTGCACGGCCATGAAACCCCGGCGCAGGCCGAACGGGCGCGGATGCTGACCGGGGCGGGGATCATCAAGGTCCTGCCGATCCGGTCGCATGAGGATTTCGCCGAGGCGGAGGCGTGGGAGCCGTTCGTCGACTATCTGATGTTCGACGCGAAACCGCCGGCGGGCTCGGCCCTGCCGGGCGGGGTCGGGGCGCGGTTCGACTGGACGCTGCTGGCCGACCGGGCCTTTCGTCATCCGTGGTTCGTCGCCGGCGGCCTGACCCCGGACAATGTGGCGCAGGCCATACGGGTGTCCGGCGCGCCGCTGGTGGATGTGTCCTCTGGCGTGGAAAGCGCCCCGGGTGTTAAGGACCCGGCCCTGATCACGGCGTTCCTCGATACGGTGCGAGCCGCCTGATTTCCGCCGCTCCCCCGCGCGAGTTTGCCCTGTGAACGCCATCCTGCCCAACCAGTACGCCATGCCCGACGCCGAGGGCCGTTTCGGTCCCTATGGCGGGCGGTTCGTGGCCGAGACCCTGATGCCGCTGGTGCTGGAATTGGGCGCGGCCTATGCGGCGGCCCAGGCGGATCCGTCGTTCCAGGCCGAGCTGGACGGTTTCCTGACCGACTATGTCGGCCGGCCCAGCCCGCTGTATCTGGCCGAGCGGCTGACGGCCCATTACGGGGCGGCGAACATCTGGTTCAAGCGCGACGAGCTCAATCACACCGGCGCGCACAAGATCAACAACTGCATGGGCCAGATCCTGCTGGCCATGCGGATGGGCAAGACGCGGATCATCGCCGAGACCGGGGCCGGCCAGCACGGCGTGGCCACCGCCACCGTCTGCGCCCGCTTCGGGCTGAAATGCATCGTCTACATGGGCGCCACCGACGTCGAGCGGCAGTCGCCCAATGTCTTCCGCATGAAGCTTCTGGGGGCCGAGGTCGTGCCGGTGACCTCCGGGCGCGCCACGCTCAAGGACGCCATGAACGAGGCGATGCGCGACTGGGTGACCAATGTCGAGGACACCTATTATCTGATCGGCACGGCCGCCGGACCGCACCCCTATCCGGCCATGGTGCGCGACTTCCAGTCGGTGATCGGCAAGGAGACGCGCGTCCAGATGCTGGCCCGCAAGGAGAAGCTGCCCGACGCCTGCGTGGCGGCGATCGGCGGCGGGTCCAACGCCATCGGCCTGTTCCACCCCTTCATCGAGGACGCCGGCGTGCGCCTGATCGGCGTCGAGGCGGCCGGGCGCGGGCTGGACGGCCCCGATCACGCCGCCTCGCTGCAGGGCGGCCGCCCGGGCGTGCTGCACGGCAACCGCACCTATCTGCTGCAGGACGACGACGGCCAGATCCTCGAAGGGCATTCGATCTCGGCCGGGCTCGACTATCCCGGCATCGGGCCCGAGCACGCCTGGCTCAAGGACATCGGCCGGGCCGAATATCGCGCCGCCACGGACGCCGAGGCGCTGGAGGCCTTCCAGCTGTGCTCGAAGCTGGAAGGGATCATCCCGGCGCTGGAGCCCAGCCACGCCCTCGCCCGGGTCGGCGAGATCGCCCGCGAAGTGGGCAAGGGCGGCGATGTGGTGCTGAACATGTGCGGGCGCGGCGACAAGGACATCTTCGCCGTGGCGAAGCATCTGGGCGTGGAGCTCTGAATGATGATGGCGATGATGATGGCGGCGGTCCTGTCGGCCGGGGACGGGCAGACCGGCCTGCCGGACCTGCCGCTGCTGGCGGGGGCCACGGCCGCGCCGGATTGCGGCAACCAGGCCGTGCTGGCCGGCGCCTGGTGCGTCAGCGCGCCCCTGTCGGCGATGAACGGCGTCGCCCAGGCCTATGTCGCCGAGCTGACCGGCAAGGGCTGGCTGGTCGCCGACGGCGGCGCCAACCGCGCCGTGCTGGTGCGGCGCAGGGACGGCGGCGGCTGCGAGACGGTGCAGATGCTGATCGTGCGCGACACCTCCGCCCCGGCCACGGCCGACAGCGTCGCCTGGCTGGGCGTCGCCGCCGTGCCCGGCGACGTCTGCGCCCCGGAGGTCGAATGACCACCGCCCGCATCGACGCCCGTTTCGCCGCGCTCAAGGCCGAGGGCCGCGCCGGATTCGTCGCCTATGTCATGGCCGGCGACCCGACCCGGGAGCAGGCGCTGGAGATCCTGCGCGGCCTGCCGGCGGCCGGAGCTGACATCATCGAGCTGGGCTTTCCCTTCTCCGACCCGATGGCCGAAGGGCCGCCGATCCAGCGCGCGGCGCTGCGCGGGCTGAAGGCCGGGCTGACGCTGAAGGGCACGCTGGCGCTGGCCGCCGATTTCCGCGCCGGGGACGCCGACACGCCGGTGATCCTGATGGGTTACCTCAATCCGATCGAGTCCTATGGCTATGACGCCTTCGCCCGCGATGCGGCGGCCAGCGGGGTCGACGGGCTGATCGTGGTCGACTGTCCGCCGGAAGAGGCCGGGCCGTTGTCCGACGCGCTGGACGCGGCCTCGGTGTCGCTGATCCGCCTGGCCACGCCGACCTCGGACGACGCCCGGCTCAAGATCATCGCCGAACGGACCTCGGGCTTCGTCTACTACGTCTCGGTCGCGGGCGTGACCGGGGTCAAGGAGGCCCAGGCCCTGTCGGTGGCCCCGGCGGTGGCGCGGGTGCGCAAGGCCTCGGGCCTGCCCGTCGCGGTCGGCTTCGGCGTGAAGACGCCGGAGCGGGCGGCCGAGATCGCCCGGGTGGCCGATGCGGTGGTGGCCGGCTCGGTACTGGTCGACGAGGTCGCGGCGGCCCTGGCCGCGAACGAACCGGCGGCCGGGCGCGTTCTGGCCAGGGTGCGGTCCCTCGCCGATGCGGTCCGGGGTGCGCGCGTCAGCGAAAACGTCTAAAGCGCGCCCATGGTCGACAAGAACAAATCCCAGCAAGAGAAGCGCGGCGGCTGGCTCAGCCGCTTCGCCCCCGGCGTGCGCAAGATCGTCAGCCGACGCGACACGCCCGAGAACCTGTGGGTCAAGGACCCCGACACGGGCGAGATGCTGTACCGCTCCGACCTCGAAAATTCGCTGTGGGTGACGCCTTCGGGCCGGCACATGCGGATCAACGCCGAACAGCGGCTGCGCTACACCTTCGACGACGGCGTCTTCGAGCCGATCGACACGCCCGACGTGCCCGAGGATCCGCTGAAATTCTCGGACGGCAAGCCGTACAAGGATCGCCTCGCGGCCGCGCGCAAGGCTGCGGGCCGCAAGGACGCCATGGCCATCGGCTTCGGCGCGCTGGACGGCGTGCCGGCGGTGGTCATCGTCCAGGACTTCAGCTTCATGGGCGGGTCGCTGGGCATGGCGGCGGGCGAGGCCTTCATCGCCGCGGCCCGGGCCGCCATCGAGCGCGGCGTCCCCATGGTCTGTTTCACCGCCGCCGGCGGGGCGCGGATGCAGGAGGGCGCCCTCAGCCTGATGCAGATGGCCCGCACGACCCTGGCCATTCAGGAGCTCAAGGCGGTGCAGCTGCCCTTCGTCGTGGTCCTGACCGACCCGACCACGGGCGGCGTCACCGCCAGCTACGCCATGCTGGGCGACGTCCATCTGGCCGAGCCGGGGGCCCTGATCGGCTTCGCCGGCCCCCGCGTCATCGAGGCGACCATCCGCGAGAAGCTGCCGCCGGGCTTCCAGCGCGCCGAATATCTTCAGGAGAAGGGCATGGTCGACAAGGTCGTGCCGCGGGCCGAACTGCCCGAAACCCTGGGCCGGATCCTGTCGATGCTGATGGGCGGGAAGCGCCGGGCGGCCTGAGCGCCGTGGACCCGATCTCCGAAAGACTGAAGGCGCGCCACCCCCAGCGCATCGACCTGTCGCTGGAGCGGATGCGGACGCTGTGCGCCGCCCTGGGCGATCCGCAGAACCGGCTGCCGCCGGTGATCCATGTCGCCGGCACCAACGGCAAGGGTTCGACCATCGCCTTCATCCGCGCCATCGCCGAGGCGGCGGGCCTGAGGGTTCACGTCTACACCTCGCCGCATCTGGTGCGGTTCAACGAGCGCATCCGCCTCGCCGGGACCCTGATCGACGACGCGACGCTGAACGCCGCGCTGGACCGGGTCGAGGCCGCGGAGACCGAGGCGACCGTGTTCGAAGGCGCCACCGCTGCGGCCTTCCTCGCCATGAGCGAGGCGCCGGCCGACCTGGCCATTATCGAGGTCGGGCTGGGCGGGGTGCTGGACGCGACCAATGTCATCGAACGGCCGCTGCTCAGCGTCATCGCCCCGGTCGATCTCGACCATGCGGAATTTCTCGGGACCAGCCTGCGCGGCGTGGCGGTGGAGAAGGCGGGCATTCTCAAGCCCGGCGCGCGCGGCCTGATCGCCCGCCAGTCGGACGAGGCCATGGCGGCGATTGAGGTCGCGGCTCTCGCGGTGCGGGCGCCGCTGACCGTCATGGGGGTGGATTTCGACGCCTGGGCCGAGCGTGGCGGCATGGCCTTCCAGGACCAGAACCGCTTCCTCGATCTGCCCGCGCCGTCCCTCGCGGGGGTGCATCAGGTCGACAACGCCGGACTGGCCGTGGCCGTGGCGCTGGAGCTGGACTTGCCGGAACACGCCATCGCCAACGGTCTGCGCACCGCCCGCTGGCCGGCGCGGATGCAGCGGCTGACAGCTGGACCTTACGCCGGGATGGCGCGGGGGGCCGAGGCCGAACTGTGGCTGGACGGAGGGCACAACCCGCATGCGGCGCGGGCGCTGGCCGCGGCCCTGCTGGAGCGTCAGGGGCGGGCGCCCCGGCCGCTGGCCCTGATCGTCGGCATGCTGGTCAACAAGGACGCCGGCGGCTTCTTCGAGGCGCTGAAGCCCACGGGGGCGACGGTGTTCACCACGCCGTTCGAGGGCATGGCGGCCGAGCCCGAGGCCCTGGCGGCGGTGGCGCGGGGCCACGGACTGGGGGCCACCGCCTGCGCCTCGGCCACGGAGGCGCTGGAGCGCGCCCTGCGCCTCGGGGCCGGGCGGGTGGTCATCTGCGGCTCGCTCTACCTCGCGGGCGAGGTGCTGGGCGCGAGCCGCGAGACGTGGCCGGACTAGGTCAGGCGGCGGAGGCGCTGACCCCGGCTTCCGCCAGCCATTCCACGATCTTGCCCTTGGGCATGGCGCCGACCTTCATCGAGGCCATCTGGCCGTCCTTGAACAGCATCAGCGTCGGAATGCCCTTCACGCCGAGGCGCGACGGGACCATGGGGCTGTCGTCGATATTGACCTTGGCGATGACGACCTTGCCGGCCAGCTCGTCGGCGATCTGTTCCAGCGCCGGGCCGATCTGTTTGCAGGGGCCGCACCACTCGGCCCAGAAGTCCACCAGGACCGGGGTCGAGGATTTCAGGACGTCGGCGTCGAAGCTGTCGTCGGTGACCTTGACGGTGGCCATGGGCTCTCCTTGGCGCCGGTGCGGCGCGCGGTTCGGTTCAGCCGGCCATCCTGCGATGATTCCGGCGCTCGGACACCGATGTGGGGCGCGTCGCCGATCAAATCAACGCGTCAGTCCGAGGGCCGCATCCATCAGGGCCTGCGGAACCGGCATCAGCTTCGGCCCATCGGTCCAGACCAGGGCCGCCTCGACCGACCGGTCGGGGTACAGCCGCCTCAGCACCGCGACATAGACCGCCAGCTGCAGCACATAGGCCGGGTCGGCGTCCTCGATCCGGTCGGGCGCCGGGCGATTGGTCTTGTAGTCGACCACCAGCACCCGCTCCGGCGTGATCACCAGCCGGTCGATGCGGCCGGAGACGACGACGCCCGGCGGCAACTCCGGCGCGCCGCCGGACAGGGCGATCTCGGCGCGCGAGCCTGGCCCGAACACCGGGGCGAAGCGGGCGTCGTCCAGCACGGAGAAGGCGGCGGCGATCATCTCGGCGCGATGCTCATCCGTCAGGTCCCTTTCGCGGGACAGCATTCGGGCGGCGGCGGCGCCGCGCCCGGCCGGGTCGATGTCGGGCAGCCGCTCCAGCAGACGGTGGATCAGATCGCCGCGCCGGAACCGTCCGAGCGGCGCGCCCGGCCCGGCGGAGGCGGCCAGTGGCGAGGGGGCGGGGATGCGCACAGCCCCCGCCATCTGCGACGGGGCGGCGTAGCGCGCGGCGGCGTCGGACCCGGGTGGTGCAGCGGTCCATCCGGGCAAGGCCGTTCCCGGGGCGCTGTCGGCGGGGCCGGGCGCAAGCCGGGCGGGATCGGCGCCGAACCGCCGGACGCCGTTGTCGATCTCGCGGACCTGATCGCCGAGCCGGTCAAAGGTTTCGACCAGCACCGACCACCAGCTCCCGTCGTCATAGCCCTGCTTCGAGTTGCCGCAGGCGCGGCCGAACAGGATCAGCCGGTCACGGGCCCGGGTCAGGGCGACATAGAGCAGGCGCAGGGTCTCGGCGTCGGTGCGCGCCTGGCGGGCCTCGCGGGCGGCTTTCGACGCCTCGCAGTCCTCCTTCGCCGAGCCCGGACACATCAGCCAGGCCTCCGGGCCGTCGTCCAGCGTCACCGGCATCAGGGAGGGCCCCTGCGCCCTGGCCCGCGAGGTGGTGTCGGGAAGGATGACGACGGGCGCCTCCAGCCCCTTGGCGCCGTGCACAGTCATGACCCGCACCTCGCCGCGCGGACCCTCCAGCTCGCGCTTCACCTCGACGTCCGCGGCCTCCAGCAGGGCCAGGCAGGTTTCGAGGTCGACGCCGCCCCGGTCCTCAGCCGCCAGCACCTGGTTGAGGGTCTCGTCGATCGCCTCCTCGGCTTCGCGGCCCAGCCGGCGCAGCACGCGAGCCCGGCCCGACAGGCCCGAGGCGTCAACCCGGTTGAGCAGGCCCGAGAAGAAGGCGAACGGGTCGCGGTCGCGGCTGTCGAGGGCGAAGGACAGCAAGTCCCGCGCATGGGACCACTCCGGCCGCTCGGCCGCGCGGTCGCGCAGCTCGCGCCACAGCGTCCTGCGGTCCTTGCCGCCGGCGAGGGCGAACAGGCTGTCCTCGTCCATGTCGCAGAACGGGCTGCGCAACACGCCGGCGAGGCTCAGATCATCGTCCGGGAAGAGGGCGAAGCGGGCCAGGGCGATCAGGTCGTCGAAGACGATGTGCGACGACAGCTTCAGCCGGTCGGCCCCCGCCACCGGCACGCCGGCCGTTTTCAAAGCCCGGATGATCTCCTCGAAAGTCGCGTCGCGGCGGCGCACAAGGATGAGGAAGTCGCCATAGCCGCAGGGGCGTTGTTCGCCGGACTTGCGGTCGTACACCGCCTCGCCGGTCTCGACCTGACGCCGGATCTCCGTGGCGAGCCTGGCGGCCAGCTGTTTGCGGCCGCTCGTGCCGGGCTCCTGGTCGACCGGGTCCCAGACGTCCGGCTCAGGCGGCCTGATGTCCTCGAACAGGGGCCACAGGTCGATGGTCCCGCTCTGGCCCTCGCGCTTGGCCACATGCGGCGGGATGGCGGCGATCTGCTCGCCGACGAGGGCGGCGGTGCGTTCGGGGCCCTCGAACACGGCGTCGACGAATCTCAGCACCTCGGGCGTCGAGCGGAAGGAGGTGGACAGCTCGACGCCTTCGAACCGCGCCCCCGATCCGGTGACGAGGGCGTCGTAGCGCTGGGATTCCTGCCGCAGCCGCTCCGGCCGGGCGCCCTGGAAGGAATAGATCGACTGCTTCTCGTCGCCGACCGCGAAGACGGTGCGGTCCAGCCTTTGTCCCGAGGCCGGGATCGGGGTGAAGCGCTGGCTGCCCTCGCCGGCGAAGAAGCCCTCCGTCAGGGCGCGCAGTATGTCCCACTGCTGGGGTGCGGTGTCCTGGGCCTCGTCGACGAGGACGTGCTCGATGCCGCCGTCCAGCTTGTACAGCACCCAGGCGGCCGAGGCCTTTTCGGTCAGCAGGTCGACGGTGCGGGCCACCAGATCGCCGAAGTCCAGCGCCCCCTTCGCCGCCTTACCCGCGTCGTAGAGGCGGGCGTGGGCCTCGGCCAGGGTCAGGACATGGACCGTGTCGGCGGCGACCCGCGCCTTGCGCAGGGTCTCCAGCGCCGCGAGGTATTTGAGCTGCAGCCCGGCCAGCGCGGCCCCCGCGGCCGGCGGGGCCTTGGCCGTGGCCATGGCCTTGCGCGGCTCGCCGCCGGTCAGGAAGACCTCGCCCAGGCCGGCGAAATTCCAGGGCGCGGCGCGCATCCGGTCGGCGCATTTCTGGTCATTGGTCGAGCCTGTGGCCATGGCGGCGGCGGTCTCCAGCCATTGGTCCCGGTCGAGCCAGCGCATGAAGTCCGCCCCGATCGACTCCGGCGTCTCCTCGGGATGGGCGCCCGCAAGCACATGCGGACCCGGCGCGCGGCCGTCGGCGACCCGGGCGGTATAGTCGGTCAGCTTGGCGCGATCGGCCTCGACCATGGCCAGCAGCGACTGAAAGGCGCCCCAGTCCAGCTCGACCGCGAAATGGCTGTAGGCTTGGCCGACAGGGCCGTCGCCGTCAGCCAGGGCGCGCCTTGCCAGCTCTTCGCGCGCGCCGTGCGACAGGGCCAGGGCCGCCTCATTCTCCAGCACGGTGAAGCCGGGCGTCACCCCGGCCTCGAGCGGGAAGCGACGCAGCAGCTTTTCGCAGAAGGCGTGGATGGTCTGGATCTTCAGCCCGCCCGGCGTCTCCAGCGCCTTGGCGAACAGGCGGCGCGCCTTCGACAGGTCGGCGGGGGTCAGGGAGTCGGGATCGCGGGTGTCGAGGTCGGCCAGCGACCGGGCCAGGCCTTCGTCGCTCATCACCGCCCATTCGCCGAGCCGGTCGAACAGCCGCGCCTGCATCTCGGCCGCGGCGGCCTTGGTGTAGGTCACGCACAGGATTTCGCCGGGCTGGACCTCCTCCAGCAGCAGCCGGGCCACGCGGTCGACGAGGGTCGAGGTCTTGCCCGAGCCGGCGTTGGCGGTGACGAACACCGACCGGCGCGGATCGGCGGCGGCGATCTGGCGCGGGTCGGGCAGGATGCGGGGGCTCATTCGGCCTCTCCGCCGTCTTCGCCGCCGACCACATGCCATTCCCAGACGCGGGCGAGGTGGTCGTAGTTGCCGCCGAACGAACCCATGAACTGCGGCGCCACCCACGACAGATAGGGGGTGTCGGGGTCGTCGAAGCGCGCGATGCGGGCCTTCAGCCCGTCCAGCGCCGCCTCCGACAGGGCCACGGCCTCCTCGCCGAGGGCGCGCACCGCGGCCTGGCCGGGAACCTTGCGTCCCACCACCCGGACATAGGTCAGCTCCTCGGGCGGGACCGGGCCGACATCCGCCAGCCCCGCCTCGGCGAGAATGGCGCCGGTCAGGGTCAGCTGCGGCGAGAAGCCCGACTTCACCTGTTTCGCCGACGGAATCTGGCCGGTCTTGAAGTCGAGCACGGCCGCGCCGGTCGAGGACAGTTCGATCCGGTCGGCCTTGGCGGTCAGCTTGAAGGGGCCGGCCGGGGCGGGGATCCACATCTCGGCCTTTTCCTCGACCCGGATCTCGACGCCGCGCGCGCGCCGTTCCGCCTCCCAGTCCGACAGCCAGCGGGCGCAGTTGCGGGCCAGCGGCGTCTCGCGCGCCATGGCGGCGTCCTCGAAGCCGTGCTCGCCCAGCTCCTCCAGCAGCAGGGTCTCCAGCTGGTCGGCGCAGTCGTCTGGCAGGGCCTCGGGCCACGACAGGGTCAGGCGTTCGACCGCCTTGTGCACGGCGTTGCCGCGCGCCATCGCCTCGGCCGACTGGCCGGGACGATCCATCTGTCTCAGGTTCAGGACATAGCGGGCGTAGACGGCGTAGGGATCGCGCACCCAGCGCTCGACGCCGGTGACCGGCAGCTCGCGCGGGCGGCGGTCGACGGGCGGCCGCGGCGCGGGGCGGCGGGCGTAGTCGGGCGTGGCGCGGGCCGGGGCGTCAAGCGCCCGGGCCTGATCGAGCTGGATCGACGGCCGCTCCAGCGCCACCGGCGTGTCCTCGGCGTTGGCGCCGCGGGTCAGCATCTCCAGCCGCCACAGCCAGCGCGACTTGACCGCCGGCTGGCCGCCGCGGCGGTCGGAATGGACGAGGATGGCCTCGTCGGCGCAGGCGGCCTGGACGAAGTCCTGGGCGGTCTGGCCAAGGCGGCGCTCGGGCGGCGGCAGGCCCAGCGCCTTGCGCATCGGCCGCGACAGAAAGGGGTCGGTCGGGGCGGCGTTGGGCCAGACGCCCTCCTCCAGCCCGGCGAGGATCATCCGGTCGGCGCGCACCAGCCGCGCCTCGATGGCGCCGAGGATGCGCAGACGCGGCTGGTTGGCCCCGCCGGTCCGGACCGTCTCCTCGCCCAGCAGGGTCCGGACCAGTTCGGCGAAATCGGCGCGCGAGACCGCGCCCAGAGAGGCCCCGCCCTCGATCAATCCGGCGAGCAGGGCGGCGGCGGCCTCGCCGTCGGGCCCGGCCCAGGCGTCCTGGCCCGCCAGCGCCTCGATCAGCCCGGTCAGGGCGCGGGCGGCGGCGTCCAGCGGCGCGTCTGGGACGAAGGGCGCGCGGGCGGCGTCGGACAGGCGCTCCATCCGGTCCAGCAGGGCGCGGGCGGCGGCCACCCGCTGAACCGTCCCGGCCGAGCGCGGCCGGCCGTCGTCGCGCGGTTCGCTGGCCTTGAGCAGGGCGCGGCGGGCGCGGGCCCAGTCGCGCAGCCGCGGACCGCGCAGGGCATGCTCCTCCAGCGCCTTGATCGCGGTCGCGGACTCGGCGTCCTCGAGGTCGAGGCGAACCAGCGGATGTTTGAGCAGGCCCAGCAGGGCGTGCGGGTCGAGCGGCTGGTCGAGGAAGCGCGCGGCGAGATCGACCAGCCGGCCGGCCGGCATGCGCGACAGCGGCTGGCCCGAGGAGTTGTCGGCGACCACGCCCCAGCGCTCCAGCCGGGCGGCGACGCGGCGGCCCAGGGCCAGGTCGGGGGTGACGAGGGCGCAGGTCTTGCCCGGCGTCTCCAGCGTCTCGCGCATCATCAGGGCGAGGGTCGCGGCGGCGTCCTCCTCGGCCCGGACGGTGATCACCGACAGGCCTTCCAGACCCTGGGCGATCGGGTCGGCCGACCGGTCCCTGAAGGCGTCGGCGCGCAGGGTGCGGATCAGGGCGCGCCAGTCGTCGGTGGCTTCCGCGGGGCGCAGGGCTTCGTTGAGCAGGCGCTGGCGGGCGCGGCCGCGTGTCCCGGCGACGGGATCAGATGGCGGCTGGAACCACGGGCGCACAGTTTCGCGCTCCACCTCGTGCCGATCCAGCAGACGCCACAAGGCGTTCTGCGGGTGTTGTTCGTTGTCTCCCAGCTGGGACCAGACGCCGGCGTCCAGCTCGCGGTCGAGGCCGGGCAGGACGACGCAGCCCTGCGGGGCCCTGGCGACGGCGGCGAGCACATCGGCGGCGGCGGGGGCGGTGCCGGTCGAGCCGGCGGCGATCACCGGCTGGGTCGGCGGCCGTTCGCTCCACGCCTCGGCCAGCAGGCGCAGCAGCCGGGCGCGCCGCCAGGCCGGATCGACCAGGCCGAGGGCCGCCAGCCGCTTCGGCCAGGCCTCGACGGCGAGGCCGAGGAAACGCGCCGACTCCTGCCAGTGCTCGGCCAGATCGCCCTCGACCAGGGTCGCCACGCGCGCGAGGTCCTCGACCTCCTCCAGCTGGCAGGAGTCGAGGAAACCGCCCAGGGCGTCGGCCATCTCCAGCGCCCGCAGGGGCGACAGGCCGGGGCTGAAGTCCTCGACGATCATCCGCGCCATCTCGAACCGGCGGGTCAGGGGGGCGATGGCCGGCGGCAGGTCGAGGCCCAGCGCGCCCGGGGCGAACGGCGGCTCGTCCTCCTCGAGATCGCCCAGCGGCCGGACCTGCGGCAGCAGGACGGGGCGATCGCCGGCCAGCGTCGTCAGAGCGCCGGTGAAGGCGCGGGCGGCGCGGCGGTTGGGCAGCAGGATGACGGCGTCGGACAGGGCTTCGGGCGGGTGTTCGCCCAGCCAGTCGAGCACGCCGGCCGCCAAGTCCTCGAGGAAGGGCCGGCGCGCCTCGATGGCGTACCAGCGCGGCCCCGGCGGCGCGAACGGATCGAAGCGGCCAGTCATGGGGCGCCTGTCGCTCGACGCGCGGCGTCTCGCTGCATGAGGCGCGAGGGGTTCATCCGCCGCTCGCCAGTCTCGCCTCGGCCTCGGCCCGCGCCTGCGGGTCGCCGACGTGCATCCAGTCGCCGTCCAGCACGCAGCCGTACAGCCGGCCGGCGGCGGCGGAGCGGCGCCAGAATCCGCTCAGCGAGAACGACCCCTCCGGCCCGTCGGCGACATAGTCGGGGCGGCAGATGTGGACGCCCATATAGGCGAAGGGCGCCTCGGTCGCGTCGCCGCGGAAGGTCAGGCGGCCGTCCGCGTCGAGGAAGACGTCGCCGGCGCCCTCGAAGCCGATCGAGCCCTTGCGCCGGGCCAGCAGCAGGGCCGCATCCATGATTGACGGATTCCACAGGCGCGCGAGTTGATTCAGCGCCGAATTCCCCTCCCGGCCGCGGTCGGTCCAGACGCTGTCGATATTGGCCACGAACACCGGATCGGGACCCAGCAGCGGCGCCGCCCTCTTCAGCCCGCCGCCGGTTTCCAGCAGTTCGGCGCGTTCGTCGGAGATGACGATGGCCGGTCCGCGCCCGCGCGCCGCCAGATGCGATTCCAGCCGGTCGGCGAACCAGTGGACATTGACCACGGCCCGCGCAACGCCCGCTTCGCCCAGCCGGTCCAGCACGTGATCGATCAGCGCCCGACCCGCCACCTCGACCAGCGCCTTGGGCCGGTCGTCGGTCAGGGGCCGCATCCGCGTGCCGAGTCCGGCGGCCAGCACCATGGCGGTCCTGGGCGCGCTCATCGACGCAGCTCCGCCGGGACGTGGGTGTCGAACCAGACTCGCACCGCCGGTCCGGCCCGCGGCAGATTGCGCTCGAGGTGGGCCCACATGCGCGGCATGAAGGCGCGGTAGCGCGGCTTGCCGTCGCGCACCACGAGGCGGGCGAAGATCCCCAGAATCCGCGCCTCGTTCAGGGCCGCGAGCGCGGCGTAGGTCCGCATGAAGGCCTCCCGGTCGAGCGTCGGCCGCAGGCTGAAATAGTGGTCGAGCGCCTTCGCCTCCAGCGCGGGGGACACGTCGCGCCGGGCGTCCTGCAACAGGGAGTGCAGGTCCCACGACGGATGGGCCCGCACCGCGTCCTGGAAATCGATCATGCCGACCCGTGCCGCGCCGGCCCGGCCCGGCAGCCAGATCAGGTTTTCGGCGTGATAGTCGCGGTGGGCCATGACCGAGGCGAGGCTCTCGGCGCTGTCGACCACCGGCGCCCAGGCGGCGTCCCATTCGGCCAGGGCCTGATCGGTGAAGGCGAGGGCCGGGTTCAGCCGGGGCATCCATTCGACGAACAGGTCGGCTCCGCCCTTCAGCGCCACGGCGTCATAGGTCTGAAGCGGCCAGTCGCCGGCCGCGCCCGACAGGATCTCCGGCGTTCCGGCCTCGTGCAGGGCGGCGAGGGCCTCGACGGCCGCGAGATACAGCGGCTCCTCCGCCTCGCCGGCCTCGATGACCCGGGCGAACAGGTCGTCGCCGAAATCCTCCAGCACGGCGAGGCCGGCGGCGGCGTCGACGGCGACGATCTCCGGGGCCGACAGGCCCAGCGAGCGCAGATGGTCGGCGACCGCGGCGAAGGCCTCGATCCGCCCGGCCGACAGGCGGGCGGTGGCGTTCCAGCCGGAGGCCCGGCGCTGCTCCGGCGTCCACGACGGCTCGGCCGGCGGGCTCTCGGCCGAGGCCGCCTGGTCCATCAACATCAGCGTCATCCCCGACGTTGTGGTCAGCCGCTCATAGCGCCGCGTCGAGGCGTCGCCGGGCAGGGGCGCGCGCACGGCGTCGCCCAGGCCGGCGGCCCTGAGAAAATCGAGACGCTGGCGTTCGCGGTCAGACATGGAGGTCCATCAGCTTGCTCTCCCACGCCCCCGCGCCGGAAACGGTCGCGACGCGGCCGGAGCCCTGTTCCGCCAAGGTTACGGTGAGTCGGTCGGGGCCGAGCCATATGGACGGGTCGTCGCCCAGCCGCTCGGGCCATTCGATCACGGCGCAGCCCTCGTCCAGCGCCTCGTCGAGGCCGATCTCGACGGCCTCCTCCGGGCGGGTCAGGCGGTAGAGGTCGAAATGGGCCACCGGGGGGTCGCTCTCATAGAACTGGACCAGGGTGAAGGTCGGCGACGGCACGTCCTCGTCAGGCCGGGTCAGGGCCCGGATCAGGCCGCGCGCCAGGGTCGACTTGCCCATGCCCAGCGGCCCGTACAGCAGCACCGTCTCGCCGGGCGCCAGCAGCGGGGCGATGGCCGCGCCCAGCCGCGCCGTCGCGTCGGCGTCATCCAGCGCCAGCGTCATTCCGACCGCCTCAGGCAAAATCCGCGTCCGGCTGGCTGGGCAGGACCCGTTCGGTAAAGGCCTTGAGGGAATAGGTGGCGCGGGCGGCGTCGATATCGATCCGCGCCGGGGGGATCGGCTTGCCGACCTTGAGGTAGAAGCGGCCGCGCCGCTTGTTCAACAGCTCGTGAAACAGGGTGATGTCGCGCAGTTCGGGCGAGATGCGGTCGAACCAGTGGAACAGTCGGGACTCCGGTCCCGCGACGTGGATCGGCACGATCGGGGCGCCGTATTTGCGCGCCAGCGAGGTGGCGGTCGGGGCCCAGGCGGGGTCGGTGACCGAGCCGTCCTTCGCCACGCGCGCCAGACGGCCGGCCGGGAACATCACGAGGCAACGTTCGGCCTCGAACGCCGCCTTGGCCGCCTGCAGGGTGGCCCGGGTCTTCTCGCGGGTGCGCTTTTCGACCACCCATTCGACGGGGATCACGGTCTCGCCCAGGCGGGGCGAGACGCGCAGGGCGTCGGCGTTGGCGAAGAAGACGGCGTCGGCCCGCCGCGCCCGGATGGCGTCGAATACGGCGATGCCGTCGGCGATGCCGGTCGGGTGGTTGGCGACCACGATGCAGCGGCCGGTCGCGGGGATGCGGTCTGGGTTCATCACCGAGACCTTCAGGTCCAGCAGGTCGCTCATATAGTCGAGGGCCTCGGCCCCCGACAGCGGCCGCACCGCGTCGGCCATGCGCACGGCGTGACGATAGTTCAGCAGTTTGTAGAGCAAGGGCCGGGCCACGGGCCAGAAGGCCGACCGGGTCAGGCGCGGCGCACGCTCCGCGATCAGCACGTCACAGATGTGCGGTCCCTCGTGGATGGAGGGCGCTCCGGGCGGGCTCAGGGCGGCGGCGGTCATTCGCTCCGGTTGTCGCCGGTCCCGGGGCGCTCCGCAAGCGGGGAGAGGCGGGGCCGGCATTGACGCGCGGCCCGCGCGGCGCCACCCCTTCCCGCCTTGAAATCCCTACACCGCCGAGGACTCCCGCGCATGACGTCCGTGACCCGCCTCCTGATCGGCCTCAGCGCCGCCGCCCTGCTCGCCGGCGCGGGACTGCCCGCCCTGGCGGAGACGCCCGCCGCCGCCGTGACCGCCCCGGCCCAGGACGCGGAGCCCTTCACCTGGCGGGACATGATCAGCGCCAACCGGCTGGGCGATCCGCAGGTCTCGCCGGACGGTCGTTGGGTGGTCTATTCGGTGACCGCCACCGACGTCGAGGCCAACCGCCGCTCGGGCGCCCTCTACATCATGGACCTGCGGGAGCCGGGCGAGGGCCGCCGGCTGGCGATCAATGAGGGCGGCGCCAACACCGCGCGCTGGGGCTCCGACGGCAGGCTGTATTTCCTGTCGGGCCACTCGGGCTCCAGCCAGGTCTGGCGCGCCGAAGCCGACGGGACCCGGCCGGTCCAGGTCACCGACCTGCCGGTCGACGTCAACGCCTACCGGCTGAGCCGCGACGCCGGCAAGGTGGCCGTCTCGCTGTCGGTCTTCCCGTCCTGCGCCGATCTCGCCTGTACGGTCGATCGCCAGAAGGCCGAAGCCGGGCGCAAGAGCACCGGCCAGGTCTATGACCGCATGTTCGTGCGCCACTGGGACACCTGGAACGACGGGACCCAGAACCATCTGTTCGTCGTCAACGTCGACGGCTCGGGCCAGCCGGTCTGGGTGACGAAGGGCTTCGACGGCGACACCCCCTCCAAGCCGTTCGGCGATGAGGGCGAATTCACCTTCACGCCCGAAGGCGACGCCGTGGTCTTCTCGGCCCGACTGGCCGGCCAGAGCGAGCCGTGGAGCACCAATTTCGACCTCTGGCGCAGCAACGGCCTGAGCGGCGACGGGACCTTCGAAAACCTGACCGACGACAATGACGCCTGGGACACCGGCCCGGTGTACTCGCCCGACGGCCGCACCCTGGCCTACCGCGCCATGGCCCGCCCGGGCTTCGAGGCCGACAAATACGCCATCTTCCTGCGCGACGTGGCCTCTGGCCGGGTGCGCCAGATCGCCGCCAACTGGGACCGCTCGGCCGACAGCCTGCAATGGTCGGCGGACGGCGCCACCCTCTACACCACGGCGGGCGACGTCGGTCAGACGCGGCTGTTCGCCATCGACGTGACCAGCGGCTCCGTCGTGCCGATCACCGGCGAGGGCCACGTCTCGGCCTTCCAGCAGACGCCCTCGGGCTTCGTCTTCGCCCAGGACAGTCTGACCCGGCCCAGTGAGCTGTTCGTGAAAACCTTCCGCGGCCGCGAAATGCCGCGCCGCATCACCGATGTGAACCCGCAGTTCGACGCCATGGCCTTCGGCGAGGCCGAGCAGTTCAACTTCCCGGGCTGGAACGGCGAGACGGTGCATGGCTACGTCATCAAGCCGGCGAACTACGTCGAGGGTGAAAAATACCCGGTCGCCTTCCTGATCCATGGCGGGCCGCAGGGTTCGTTCGGCAACAGCTGGTCCTACCGCTGGAACCCCTCGACCTACGCCGGGGCCGGCTATGCGGTGGTGATGATCGATTTCCACGGTTCGACCGGCTACGGCCAGGCCTTCACCGACTCAATCAGCCAGCACTGGGGCGATCGCCCGCTGGAGGACCTGCAGAAGGGCTGGGCCGCCGCGCAGCAGCGTTACGGCTTCCTTGACGGCGAACGGGCCTGCGCCCTCGGCGCCTCCTACGGCGGCTATATGGTCAACTGGATCGCCGGCCAGTGGGCGGGCGAGTTCGACTGCCTCGTCAACCATGACGGCGTCTTCGACATCCGCGGCATGGCCTATGGCACCGAGGAGCTGTGGTTCACCG
The DNA here is from genome assembly GCA_964527675.1 of uncultured Brevundimonas sp. GTDB lineage: Bacteria > Pseudomonadota > Alphaproteobacteria > Caulobacterales > Caulobacteraceae > Brevundimonas. The sequence continues at coordinate 21,253 of CAZGPS010000008.1, forward strand.
AGTGGGAGTACGGCGGCACGCATTACGACAACCCGCGCGGCTATGAGGCCTTCAACCCGGTCCATCATGTGCAGAATTGGCGCGACCCGATGCTGGTGGTCCAGGGCGATCTGGACTTCCGCATTCCGACCTCCCAGGGCCTGTCGACCTTCACCGCCCTGCAGCGCCGCGGCGTCGAGAGCCGGCTGGTCGTCTTCCCGGACGAGAATCACTGGGTTCTGAAGCCGGCCAACAGCGTGCAGTGGCACACCGAGGTGTTCGGCTGGCTCGACAAGCACCTGAAGCCGGCGGATTGATCGTGGCGTAGCGACGAGAGGGCGCGCTCCCTGCCGGGAGCGCGCCCTTTTCGTTCAGGCCATGATCAGGACCGCGGCGCGGTCAGCGTCCGCGAGTTTTGCCGGGTCGCGTCACGCAGTCTGGCGTGTTCGATCTCGGTCATGCAGCGCGGCGCGCTCCAGGCCGGTTCGGACGGGCGTACGCCGACGGCCTCGCGGGCGGTGATGAAGACCGGCGTGGCGCCGTATTCGCGGGCGAAGGCCCGACGACTGGCCGTGTCCCTCTCGCAAATGAGCACGGCGCGGGCGGTCGGCTGGTCGGCCCCGGTCGTTCGATTCTGGCCGGGCGCCTGGGCCGAAACGGCGGTTGCGACGGCCATACCAGCCATCAGGGCGGCGGCGACAAGGGGGCGGCGGGTGCGCATTCGGGACCTCCATAACGCCCGAATATGCTCAGGGCGCGGAGCGAATAATGCGCCCTTCCCCGCCAATGTAAATATTATACGACAGATTGAAGTATGAAATTTTACAGACAGCCGCCGGGACGTGAGTTGAGCCTTTCGGGCCGCTCGCGCGTTGTCTCCGCTCGACGGAGAGCGTGTGCTTGTCCAACCCTTTGAAAGATAATCAGCATTGGCTGGCCGTGCGCGACCGCGCCCTGGTCCCGGCGGGCGCGCGGATGCGCGTCTGGCGCGACTGGGTCGTGGCCAATGACCCGGTTTATGCGGCGGCGCGCCGACCCGGGGTGCCCGAGAAGGCGGCCGCGTCGGTCACCCTGCTGCTGGTGGCGGCCGTCGTGCTGTTCCTGCTCCTGTTCGACTGGAACATGCTGCGCGGCCCGATCGGCCGGTGGGCCTCGGCGGAATATGACCGGGAAATCCAGCTCAAGGGGGATCTGGACGTCAATCTGTTCAGCTGGACTCCGTCAGCGCACGTCCGTGACCTGCGCATCGGCGGTCCCGACTGGGCGCGGGAACAGGACACGCTGACGGTCGAGAGCCTGCGCGGCTCGGTGCGGCTGGGCCCGCTGCTCGGCGGCCAGGTCGAAATGCCCCTGCTGGCCATCACACGGCCCCGGGCCGTGCTGATCTCGACCGCGGACGGGCGGCAGAGCTGGCGGCTCAATCCGGACAAGCCGGACACGGGGGCGATGAAAATCCCGCCGATCAATCGCCTGCTGATCGACGGCGGTCAGATATCCTTCGACGAACAGGCCCGCGGCATCAAGCTGGAGGCCACCGTGAATGCGCGGGAGGGGTCGGACGAGCGGGCCGGCTTCCATCTCGACGGCGAGGGGACGGTCAATGGCACGCCCCTGACCGTCGAAGTCCGCGGCGGTCCCTTCATCAATATTCGCCGCAACCGGCCCTATAATTTCCATGGGGAAATCGCCGGCGTGGGAACGCGATTGATCGCCGACGGCTCGATCACCCGGCCGTTCGATCTCGGCCACTTCAATGCCACCCTGAAGCTGCAGGGCCGTGACCTGGCGGACATCTATCTGCTGACCGGCATCACCACGCCCAATACGCCACCGTACCAGCTGGCCGGAAAGCTGACGCGGGCCGGGTCCAGATACACCTTCGCCGACTTCAGCGGTCGGGTCGGCTCATCCGACCTGTCGGGCGATGTGGTGGTCGACCGGGTCGACGACCGGCTGCGGGTCGACGCCGAACTCAGCTCCCGCCTGCTCGACATCGACGACCTGATGGCCGTCCTGGGCGCAGAGCCCCGGGTGGCCGCCGGCGATACCGTGGTCACCTCGGGGGCGCCGGGCCGGCTGTTGCCCGACGCCCCGCTGGACGTCGCCCGCCTGCGGGTCATGGACGGGGCGCTGCGCTACAAGGCGGCGCGGGTGAAGCGCAACGATCTTGACGTCAGCCGGGTCGACATCGGGGCGGACCTCAAGTCCGGCATTCTCAATCTCGACCCCGTCGCCTTCACCTTCAATCGCGGCGAACTGCGCGGCACGGCGAAGATCAACGCCACGCGCGACAGGCCCTACAGCGCGATCGACTTCCGCCTGCGCGGCTATCCGCTGGAATCGATCATTCCCGCCCGGGACGGCGTCGCCACAGTCTCCGGGGCGGCGCTGGGCCGGGCGCGACTGGAAGGTCCCGGGGCCTCCATCCATGACTTCGCCGCCAGCTCCAAGGGGACGCTCAGCCTGGTCGTGCCGCAAGGCCGGATGCGCGCCGCCTTCGCTGAACTGATGGGCGTCAATGTTCTCGAGGGCCTGTCCAAATTGCTCAGCGACGACGATTCGACGGCGGAGATCCGCTGCGCCGTGGCCGACTTCACGGTCAGCGGCGGGACGGCGACGGCGCGGACCTTCGTCATCGACACCACGCCGGTGCTGGCCAAGGGCACGGGCACGATCGATCTCGGCGCCGAGACCATGAACCTGCGCATCGACGGCGAGACCAAGGAGGCGCGGCTCATCCGACTGTGGGCGCCGATCACGGTGCAGGGGCCGCTCACCGGTCCCAGGGTCGATGTGGATCGCGGCGCGGTGCTGGCCCAGGCCGGCGCGGGCGGCCTGCTGGCGGCGCTGGTCAATCCGTTCGCGGCCCTGGTCGCCTTCGTCGATCCGGGCCTGGCCGAGGACGCCAACTGCGGCGCCCTGATCTCCTCGGCGCGGTGATTGAGTCAGGACCCCGGTTCGTGCCTATTCTGCGGCGATGACCCGACGCGGACTCCTCGCCCCTGCCGCCGCCGTGCTCGCGGCCGCCTGTTCTCCGCTCGGCGCGCTCAACGCCCTCGGCCCGCGCGACGGCGGCGTCCGGCGGATCGCCACGGGGGTGGCCTATGGCGACGATCCGCGCCAGCGCATGGACGTTCTGGCCCCGACGACGAAGCCGGACCGGCCATGGCCGGTGCTGGTGTTCTTCTACGGCGGCGGCTGGGATTCGGGCGAGCGCGGCCAGTATCGATGGGCGGCGCACGCCCTTGCCGCGCAGGGCTTCGTGGTCGCCGTGCCCGACTACCGGATCGTGCCGACGGTCCGCTTCCCCGCCTTCATCGAGGATGCGGCGGCGGCCACCGCCCGCACCGGCCAGCTGGCGGCCCGGTATGGCGGCGACCCGGACCAGCTCGGCGTCGTCGGCCATTCGGCCGGGGCGCATCTGGCCATGATGATCACGCTGGATCGCCGCTACATGGCCGCCGCCGGCGCGCCGGAGTTGATCCGCGCGGCGGCGGGTCTGGCGGGACCCTATGATTTCCTGCCGCTGGACGTGGCGTCCTCGATCAACGCCTTCGGCCGGGCTCCCGACCTGACCCTGACCCAGCCGGTCACCTTCGTCCGCGCCGACGCCCCGCCGCTGTGGCTGGGTCACGGAACCGCGGACGAGGTTGTCCACGCCGAGGACACCACCATCCTGTGCGAGCGGATGACAGCGGTCGGCGGACGCTGCGAGGCGACCCTGTATCCGGGCCTGAACCACGCCGACCTGATCGCGACCTTCTCGCCCCTGTTCCGCAAGAAGGCGCCGGTGCTGGGGGATGTGACCGCCTTCCTGCGCCGGGAGCTGGGCTGAACGCCGGCCAAGCCTCGCCATTGTCATCATCTTCCGTTATCGGAGGCCATGACAGACACGAACCGATCGGCCCTCAGCGGCCCCGAGGCGCTGGACCGCCTCCAGACCCTTTACGACGAAGCCGTCCGCAATCTGCGCGAGGCGGTTCGGACCTTCCTCGCCACCGGCGAGCGGCCGGACGTCGAGGCCCGCGCGCGCGGCCTGTTCTCCTATCCCCGCCTGCGGGTCAGCTGGTTCGGCGACCGGCCCGCCAACCTCGCCAGCCGGGCCTACGCCCGCCTGTCGCGGCCCGGCGTCTACGCCACCACCATCACCCGCCCCGACCTGTTCCGCCCCTATCTGGCCGAGCAGCTGGGCCTGCTGGAAGCCGACTACGGCGCCACCTTCGACGTCGGCCCTTCGGACCAGGAAATTCCCTTCCCCTATGTGCTGGACGGGTCCGACGTGGCGCTGGATCGCAGCCAGACCGCGGCGGTGGCGCGCTATTTCCCGACCACCGACCTGGCCCATATCGGCGACGAGATCTCCGACGGCCTGTTCAATCTGGGGGAGGATTTCCCCCTGTCCCAGTTCGACGGCCTGCGCACCGACTTCTCCCTCGCCCGGCTGCGCCACTACACCGGCACGCCGGTGGAGGACGTGCAGTCCTACATCCTGTTCACCAACTACAACCGCTATGTCGACGAGTTCGTGCGCTGGGCCTGCGAACAGCTGGCCGATCCGGACAGTCCCTATGAGACCCTGTCCTGCGCCGGCGGGGTGATCATCACCCGCGACACCCCCAATCCCGAACAGGCGGTGATGGACGCGGCCTGGAAGAAGCACCAGATGCCGGCCTATCACCTGACCGCGCCGGGCTGGAACGGCATCACCCTGGTCAACATCGGCGTCGGCCCGTCCAACGCCAAGACCATCTGTGACCACCTCGCCGTGACCCGGCCCCACGCCTGGATGATGATCGGCCACTGCGGCGGCCTGCGCGACAGCCAGATCATCGGCGACTATGTCCTGGCCCACGCCTATCTGCGCGACGACCATGTGCTGGACGCGGTGCTGCCGCCGGACATCCCCATCCCCTCCATCGCCGAGGTCCAGCGCGCCCTGTATGACGCGGCCAAGATGGTCTCCGGGGCCCCGGGTGAAGAGGTCAAACGGCGGCTGCGCACCGGCACGGTGGTGACCACCGACGACCGCAATTGGGAGCTGCGATATTCCAAATCGGCCCAGCGCTTCAACCAGAGCCGGGCCGTGGCCATCGACATGGAAAGCGCCACCATCGCCGCCCAGGGCTATCGGTTCCGGGTGCCCTACGGGACCCTGTTGTGCGTCTCGGACCGGCCGCTGCACGGCGAAATCAAACTGCCGGGCCAGGCGAACCGGTTCTACGAGGGGTCGATCTCGGAGCACCTGCAGATCGGCATCCAGGCCGTCGACCTGCTCCGGGCCGAGGGCAGTCGTCTGCATTCACGCAAGCTGCGCGCCTTCGACGAGCCGCCCTTCCGCTGACTCAGACCGGCTTGGCGGGCTTGTCCCTGAAGGCGTCCTGGACCTCGTCCTCGGTGATCCGTTTCGACGGATCGCCGGGCTGGTTGAGGTTCTGCTCTTCCGTCCCGTCGCCCATCATTCCGGGGTGGGGGTCTTTCTTCGGATCTTCGGCCATGGCGGTCACTCCTTCCACCCGACATAAATCCCGGGCGGAGGCCGCCGTTCCCGCTACTTCTTCAGCCGCTTCGCATTGGCCACGGCGGTGGCGTGGATCGGGCGCAGGGCGTCGGCCTGACCCTTCAGCAGCTCGCTGTTGAGCGTCAGCATCTGGCTGGTCGCCCGGCTCCACCAGCCGACGGCGTAGCTGTACTGGGCCTGCATCGCCGCGGCCGGCGTGGCGGCGGCGGCCATGGCCGAGGCCGCTTTCGTCGCCAGACTGGCCTCGGTCATCAGGCTGGAGCCGACGCGGCCGCCGATGTCGCCGAAGGTCCGCGTCAGGGCCGCGGCCGAGGCCGACAGGGCCTCGGTCTTCTCCGAGCTCATCAGCGACATTTCCTTCAGATCGATCTTGCGCGGATCGGTCAGGCCGGCGGCCATGATGCCCAGCCGGGCGTTGATCACATCGCCCGCGGCCTGCAGCATCTCGCCGCCGGACAGGGCGGTGCGGGCGGCGCGGGCTCCGTCGCGATTGAGGCGGCGGCCGGTCTTGAGAGCGTCTTCGAACTGGGTCATGCGCCGAGCCTTGGGCCGCAATCACGTCGCGGGCAAGACCTCGTCGGCGAAGTCCGCCACGTCCTTCAGCAACGCCGGCGCGGCCGCGTTGATGATCTCCCGCCCCTTTTCCGGACTGGCCAGCAGGGGATCGGAGCCGATGCGGCCGTCCGGGAAGCGGGCGCGGTAGTCGAGGGCGTCGCGGATCGGCCCGACCGGCGCGATCTGCGGGCTCAACTCGGCCGTCTTGATTCGATCCGGATAGGCGGCCTGGGTCACGGCGATCTCGGACGGAGTGGCGTGCATGCCATGACCGACGGGGAACATGCGGGTGCAGAGGTTGTGCACCCCGGGCAGGTCCCACCAGTTGCGCAGCTTCAGCACGAAGGGCGCGCGCTCCTCGAGGAAGGACCATTCGGCGTAGATCTCGGCGAAGGTCGCCTCGATGGTGGCGACATTGCCGCCGTGGCCGTTGAGGAAATAGATCCGCTCGAAGCCGTGCCGGTTCAGGGACGAGACCCAGTCGGTGATGGCGGCCATGAAGGTCGAGGGCCGCAGGGAGATGGTGCCAGCGAAAGCCAGATGATGCTGGGCCATGCCGATGTTGAAGGTCGGGGCGACCACCAGCTGTTCATCCTGTTGCTCCGCCGCGTGGGCGATGATCTCGGGACACAGCCAGTCGGTGCCCAGCAGGCCGGTCGGGCCGTGCTGCTCGTTCGAGCCGATCGGCACCACGACGGTCTTCACGGTCTTCAGCCGCGCGTCGATCTCGGGCCAGGACGACAGGTGAATCAGCATCGGGGAACTCCGGGTCACAACTGCCCGCGCTCTACTCCCTTCGCCGTCCTCCGTCACGCCTCAGGCGCGAAGGCCCTGAGGAAGCGCCGCGCCGTCTCGGCGGCCCTCGTGTCGCGGTCGAACGGAGGATGCGGCACGCCCAGCACGCCGCGCAGATGCCCATGTCCCAGCACCATGCCGGCGAACATTTCCGCCGCCGCGGCGGGATCGGGAACCGCCAGCACGCCCATCCGGTCCTGCTCCGCCAGCCATCCCGACAGCCGCCGCAGACTCTCTCCCGGCCCGGCCTCATAGATGGCCCGGGTGACGTCCGGCGCGTGCGGCGACATCAGGGCCACGCCGCGCATGGAGGTCTTGCCGTCCTCGCCGCAAATCTTGTCGAGCAGCAGCGCCGCCCATGTGGTCAGCACGGTCTGCGGATCGCCTCCCATGCGCAGGGGCGCGCTGATGGCGTCCGAGCGTCGCCCGGCCAGGGCGCGTCCGATCTCCAGCTTCGACGGAAAGCGGTTGTACAGCGTCTGGCGCGACACCCCCGCCCGCCGGGCGATGGCCTCCATCGACACCCCCCCGCCCTGTTCGGCGAACAGGGCCTGCGCCGCCTCGAGGATGGCCTCGGTCTTGGTCGGGTCGATCTGTCCGCGAATCCGCGCCATCAGTGCGCCTCGACCGGCGGGGCGTCCCGCGCGACCTTCACAGGCTTGGCCAGTAAGGTGACGAAGGCGGCCATGGCGCAGCCGATCGCCAGCATGGCGAAGGCGTCGCCGAAGGCCAGGGTCGTCGCCTGCAGGTTCAGCATGCCATGGACGGCCTTCATCGCCGCCCCCTCCGGGTCCAGCGATCCCGCGAACCGCTCCTGCATCGCCGCCAGCAGGCCCAGCATGCCGGCGTTGGTGTTGGTGATGTTCTGGGTCAGTTCGCTCATGTGCAGGGCCGTGTTGGTGGTCAGGGAGGTGTTCAATATGGCCAGGCCGAAGGCGCCGCCGACGTTGCGGAACAGGTTCACCAGACCCGAGGCGTTCTTCACCATATGCGGGGGCAGGGTCGACATGGTCACCTGCTGCGAGGCGATCATGGCCATCATCACCCCGACGCCGCGCAGGGCCTGGACCCCGGCGAACTCCCAGAAGGCCCATTCGGTCGTCACCGCATGGGCGTCCCACATGGCCCAGGCGCACATCATGAAGCCGGTGAACATCAGGATGCGCGGATCGACCAGCCGCACCAGCCGCCCGGCGAAGGGGGCGGTCAGGAACATGGCCAGGCCTGACACCACCATGGTCGTGCCGACCTCGGCCGAGGAATAGCCGCGCACCCGCCCGAGGAAGAGGGGCAGCAGGAAGGTGCCGCCGAACAGGGCCGCGCCGACGGTGAAGGTCATCACCACCCCGACCATGAAGTTGCGGTTGGCGAAGGCCCTCAGCTCGACGATCGGATTGCGATAGCTCAGCGCCCGCCAGACGAAGGCCGGACCGGTCAGCAGCACGACCACCGCCAGCAGCAGGATGTGATCGTCGGCGAACCAGTCGTTCTTCGCCCCCTCCTCGAGCACGAACTGCAGGCTCATCAGGAAGGTCGCCATCAGGCCCAGGCCCCACCAGTCGAACCCCCTGGTCAGCGACGGGTCGCCCTTGTCGAAATTGGCGTAGCGGCTGACGAGGAACAGCACCAGCAGGCCCGGCGGCACATTGATGAAGAACAGCCAGCGCCAGCTCAGCCATTCGGTCAGATGCCCGCCCAGCGTCGGCCCGACGGTCGGGGCCAGGGTGACGATCAGCCCCATGATGACGCTGGCGGTGATCCGGTGTTTCGGCGGGAAGGCGGTGAAGGCGACGGCGAAGACGGTCGGGATCATGGCCCCGCCGACGAAGCCCTGGATGGCCCGGAAGACGATCATCTGCTCGACCGAGCCGGACAGGCCCACGGCCACGCTCATCACCATGAAGCCGAGGCAGGAGGCGAGGAAGACGTTGCGCGTCCCCCACAGCCGCGACAGGTATCCCGACAGCGGGATCATCACGACCTCGGGGATCAGATAGGCGGTCTGGATCCAGCTGATCTCGTCGGCCGAGGCGCCGACGCCGGCCTGGATCTGCGGCAGGGACGAGGCCACGATCTGGATGTCGAGGATGGCCATGAACTGGCCGATCACCATCCCGGCGAAGCCCAGCAGCAGGATGGTCCAGTTGACCTGCGGCTCTTCTGCCGTGGAAGCGCCGACGCCGACCGGCGGGGCGGCGGCGGTCATCAGGACACCGGCGAGGCGACGGCGGCGGTCTGCACCGGGGCGACGGCGGCTTCGGCGAAGCTCAGCGTGCCCGCGCTCTTCAGGTCGACCTTGACCTCGACCGACAGGCCGGGCCGCAGGGCCGCGCCGGCGCGGCGGTCGACGCGGATGCGGACCGGCACCCGCTGGGTGATCTTGGTGAAGTTGCCGGTGGCGTTCTCGACCGGGATCAGGGCGA
>CAZGPS010000009.1:0-30336 GCA_964527675.1 uncultured Brevundimonas sp.
GACGGCTGGGAAATCCTCGGCTCGCGGCTCAAGACCGTGATGTCCAACAACATCCGCAACAACTTCGGCTTCCTCAACCGCACCGCCCTGCCGACCGGCGAGGCCGAACCGGTCGTCGACGGCCCCACCGACAAGCTGTTCGTCCAGCAGGGCCGCAAGGTGTTCCGGGACGTGGTGCCGATGGTTTCCGACATGATCATCGACCACGCCGCCGAGCTGGGCGTCGACCCCGCCGCCCTGAAGCGGCTGTGGCTGCACCAGGCCAATATCAACATGAACCAGTTCATCGGCCGCAAGGTGCTGGGCCGCGAGCCGACGCCGGAAGAGAACGTCATCATCCTCGACGACTACGCCAACACCTCCTCGGCCGGCTCCATCATCGCCTTCCACCTGCACCAGGACGGCTTCCGGCCCGGCGATACCGGCCTGATCTGCAGCTTCGGGGCCGGCTATTCGGCCGGCACGGTGTTCGTCCGCAAGCGCTGACCGGCCTCCGGAATAACCGCACCACCATCGCGGTTGATTCTGATCATTCGCACAATTGCGCCCGGCCACAGCCTGGGCGCCGGCTACGACTGGTTTGGGAGACCGGTCGAAAATCGCGCATTCCTCCCCCAGGGGAAGGAAACAAGCTCACGCCGCCGCCACAGCTTCGATCTCGACCAGCCAGTCTTCGTCGAAGATGCCGGTGATGATCACCGTCAGGGCCGGTTGCCGCCCGGCCAGCCGGCGCATCCGGACCTCGCGGTTCTCCACTGCCCAGTCCCGGTCGGACAGGAAGGTCGTCACCTTGACGAGGTTGTCCAGCGTCATGCCGGCGGCGGCCAGCTGCGTCTCGATATTGTCCCACACCTGCTCGCACTGACCGGTGAAGTCGCGGGCCAGCGAGCCGTCCGGCGCCACCGGGATCTGGCCGGACAGATAAAGCCAGCGTGTCGGCCCCGTCACCTCGACGGCCTGCGGATACGACCCCTCGACCGGCGGCGAGCCGTCGCCGGTCAGGGGCCGTATCGACACGGTCACCGGGTCGGGCTCACTGGCGCGCGGCGTCGGAGCGGGCGCGCACCTGGGCGAACTCCGAGGTCGGCTTCCACGCCGGCCAGTCCTCGCTGTTCGCGAGGTCCAGACCCAGGTGATACAGCAGGGTCAGGTTCTCGACCGCCGAGGTGAAGTCCAGGTCCGCCGACCATTCGTCCGACGGCTTGTGGTAGTCGGCGCCGAATTTGGCTTTCCAGGCGGCCTCACCGGCTTCCTTGCCGCCCTCAACCCAATCCCAGCCGTGCCACGGCATGATCGCCGGCACGCCCGCACGGGCGAAGGGGAAGTGGTCGGAGCGGTAGTAGAAGCCCTGTTCCGGCATGCTGTCGTCGGTGACGTAGCGGCCCAGCGGCTCGGCCAGCGCCTGCAGCCGGTCCTCGAGATCGTTCTGGCCCTTGCCGAAGATCGGAATGTCCTTCGTCGGGCCGGACAGCGGCAGCATGTCGATGTTGATGTCGGCCACCGTGGTCTCCAGCGGATAGACCGGGTCGGCGGCGTAGCCATAGGCGCCCATCAGCCCCATCTCCTCGGCCGCCATATGGGCGAAGACGATCGAGCGCTCGGGCCGCGGCGCCGTGCTCAGCTGACGGGCCATCTCGACCACGCCGACGGTGCCGGAGGCATTGTCCCAGGCGCCGTTGAAAATCTTGTCGTCGCCGGGCGTCTCGGGATGCTGGGCTTCCCCGCCGACGTGGTCCCAGTGGGCCGAATAGACGATCGTCTCGTTCGGCCGCTCGGTCCCGGGGATGATGGCCAGCAGGTTGTGGGTGACCAGGGTGGTGATCGACTCCTCGGCCTCGACCGACAGGGTGACGCCGTTCAGCGGCACGGCCTTGAAGCCGCCCGTTCCGATCTGGGCCAGTCCCTCCATCGGCAGGCCGGCGGCGGTCGCCCACTGCAGGGCCACGTCATGATTGACCGCCATGGAGAATTCGAGATCGGCCGCGCCCGGCGCCGTGGGCCGGGCCCGGCCTCCGCCCTGCGCCATCCGCTGCCACATCGGCGAGTCGGCCGGCTGGAGGATCAGGGTGATTACGCCGACCGCGCCGCGGCGGAAGGCCTCGTCGGCCTTGTAGGCGCCCGACTGATAGTTGGTGGTGTAGGCGCCGTTGAACAGCTCGCCCTCGGGCTCGCCCGGGACCACGATCACGACCTTGCCGCGCACGTCGATATCGCCGTAGTCGTCCCAGTTCCGCTCCGGCGCGGTGATGCCGTAGCCGGCGAAGACCACGGGCGCATCAGCGATCGCGACCTTGCCGTCATTGGTCGCGGCGCGGACGACGACGTCCGTTCCAACCGTCAGCGGATGGACGGTCCCGTCCGGGCCGGTCCAGCTGGCGGTGGCCGCGACCGGGGTGAAGCGCTTCAGTTCGACCGGCTGCAGCCACTGGCCGTTCGGCCCGCCCGGCTGCAGGCCCATGGCCTCATACTGCGCCTGCAGCCAGGCCAGGGTCATGCGCTCGCCGTCTGTGCCGGGATAGCGGCCCTGATAGGAGTCGTCGCTGATGGTGCGGATGTCCTGGCTGATCCGCTCGGCCGAAAAGTCCTGCGCCAGGGCCGAGCCGGCGGCCAGAAGCAGGGCGGCGGCGGCGACGCCGCTGGTGAATGCACGAAACATATAGGCAGGCTCCATCCCGATTGTGGACGCACTCTAGGGCGGCCCCGGCGGGCCGCCCATTAAGTTTTCGTCATCTGCTCAGCGACGCGACGCCGCGCTCGCCGCCCGGGCCGGGCCGAACTCCGACCCCGGCTTCCAGCCCGGCCAGTCGCGGCTGTTCGCCAGATCGCGGCCGATCCACAGGGCGACCTCCAGATCCTCGATCTGGCCGGACAGGTCCCAGTCGGGCGACCATTCGTCGTCGGCCTGGTGATAGCGCTTCGTCCCGTATTCGTTGCGGGCGGCCTCGCGCGGCTCGACCGGGGCGTCGCGGAAGACGCCGCTGCCCTCGGCATAGGCCATCGGCACGCCGCGCTTGGCCAGCGGGAAGTGGTCGCTGCGGAAATAGCTGCCGGCGGCCGGATTGGCGTCGGGCTCGATCCCGCGCCCCTGACGCGCCGCCGCGGCGGCCAGTCGCTCGTCCAGCTCGGACTGGCCATGGCCGACAACACCCAGTTTCTCGACCCGGCCATAGACGTTCATGGCGTCCAGGTTGAAGCCGGCCACGGTGGTCTCCAGCGGCCAGACCGGATTGGCGGCATAGTATTCCGAGCCCAGCAGACCGCTCTCCTCGGCGGTAAAGCTGATCATCACGATCGACCGCTCCGGCCGCGGCCCGGCGGCCCAGACGCGGGCCAGCTCCAGCAGGGCGGCGGTGCCGGTGGCGTTGTCGACCGCCCCGTTGAAGATGGCGTCGCCGTTGGCGTCGGGCTCGCCGACGCCGATGTGATCCCAGTGGGCGGTGTAGAGGATGGTCTCGTCCGGATGGGTCGTCCCCGGCAGGCGGGCGATGACGTTCCGCGTCACGATCTGGCTGGTCGCCACGTCGAACGCCGCGCTGAGGGTCGCGCCGGCCAGTTCGACCGGACGGAAGTCACGGCCGCGCGCCTGGACCTTGAGGGCGTCGAAATCGAGCCCGGCCCGGCCGAACAGCTCAACGGCGACGTCGCGCTGGATCCAGCTCTCCATCGCGACCCGTTCGGCCGCCGCGTTCTCGCGCACGATGTCGAACTGCGGCCCCGACCAGCTGTTGGTCACCGTGGCCCAGCCATAGGAGGCCGGGGCGGTCTCGTGGACGATGATCACCCCCGCCGCGCCGCGCCGCGCCGCTTCTTCATACTTGTAGGTCCAGCGGCCGTAGTAGGTCATGGCCCGGCCGTTGAAAGTGTCCAGCTCCGGCTGTTCGAAGTCGGCGTCATTGACCAGCACGACGATGACCTTGCCGCGCACATCGACGTCCTTGAAGTCGTCCCAGTTCCGCTCCGGCGCCGTGATGCCGTAGCCGGCGAAGACCAGCGGCGCGTCGCTCAGCGTCACATGGTCCCCGGGCAGACGGGTCGACACCACGATCTGCTGGCCTTGCGCCAGCGGGAGCGTTTCGCCATCGACCTTGACGCTGGCCCGGATATTCGAGGCGGTGAAGCGGTTCAGCGTCACCGCCTGGGTCCAGCCGCCGTTATCGCCGCCCGGCTGGAAGCCGGCGGCGGCGTACTGTTCACTCAGATAGCGGACCACCTTGTCTTCGGCCGGCGTGCCGATGCCACGGCCCTCGAAGCTGTCGTCCGACAGCACCCGGGCGTGTTCCAGCAGGCGGGCCGCGTCGAAGGCGGCGGCGGGCGCCGCGGGCGAGTCGCCCATGGTGGCGCAGGCGGACATCAGGGCGCCGGCGGCGAGCGCGGCGACAGTCGACAGGAGACGCATGGACAGGAACACCCTCAGCCGGAAAACAGACCCGGCCGAACGTTAGGGTGCGGATCCGCCCCTGTCGATCACGGGATGACCGGATCCTCCGCCGGCCAACCGGTGTCGCCCCGACGGCGCAGACGCAGTTCGATGACCCGCATCGGCTCGCCCTCCGGCATTACGAAGTCGCCGGTCTCGACCCATTCGCCATCCTTGTGGACGGTGACATAGTCCATCCGCCCGCCCCGGCTCGGGGTCGACCATTTGAATCCGTCAGCCGTGGCTTCCAGCGGAAAGTCCGCGGCCATGCCGTTGGCGTACGACCGCATCGTGTAGCGGTCGGCCTCGTCGTCCCAGGAAACGACGGCGAAGGCGTTGAAGGTGACCTCGCCGTCCGCCTCGATCGTGCGTCCCTCGATCACCTTGATCGAGCCGCCGACCATCGGGCCGATCCGTTCGGTATGGCTGTGCGAGGTGGTCCGGCCGGGGCCGGCGTAGACCGAGGCCGTGCCGGTCCACTCGCCGTCCATCCACGCCAGCCGCTGCATCGCGTCGCGCTGTTCCTGGGTGCCCGCCGGCCGCAGCTCCTGGGCGGCCGAGGCCGTGGCCAGTCCGATGGACAGGACGGCGGCGACCGCCGTCAACGAATTCCGAAACGTCCCTTGCATCACCTGATCTCCCTTATGGGCTTTGCCTTATAAAGTACTTTTTCGTTCTCGGCAAGCATGCACGAAAAACCCGCCGGGGCTGAGGCCCCGGCGGGTCGTTCGATCTCGTGAAAAGGCGGCTGCCCTAGTGGGCGACGCCCTTCCAGATCCGGCGGTAGCTGACGTAGGTGATCCCCGCGAACAGCATCAGGAAGATCAGCACGCCCAGGCCCGACTGCTTGCGCTGCACCTGCTTGGGATCCGAGGCCCAGGCGATGAAGGCGGCGACGTCCTTGGAATACTGGTCGACCGTTTCGGTCGAGCCGTCGTCATAGGTCACCTGGCCGTCGGCCAGCGGCGGCGGCATGGCGATGAAGCCGCCCGGCGGCACATGGGCGCCCTCGGCCACGAACGGCGTCAGGTCTCCGGCCATATAGGGGTTGTAATACTGGCCCGGCCGGATCTCGAGGCCGGCCGGCGCAGCGCGGTAACCCGACAGCAGCGAATAGATGTAGTTGGCCCCGTCGTGGCGCGCCTTGGCCATGACCGACAGGTCGGGCGGCGCCGCGCCGCCGTTGCCCGCCGCGGCGGCCGTGGCGTTCGGATAGGGATTGGGGAAGCGGTCGGCGGCGACGGCGTCGCGCATGATCGCTTCGCCGGTCTCGCTGTCGATGTCCGGCACCTGGACCTCGGCGGCCAGCGCCTTGACGTAGCGGTTGGCGGCCGGGTTCAGCTGATGCGAGTCGTAGAAGGGCCCGCCCGGCTCGGCCAAGGTGCGGAAATACATCAGGTCCATGCCGTGGCAGGAGGCGCAGACCTCGCGATAGACCTTGTAGCCGCGCTGCAGCTGGCCCTGGTCGAAGGTGCCGAACGGCCCCTCGAAGCTGAAGCCGCCCTTGCGCGGGTGCTGGGCGCCGCCCGAAGCCAGGGCGGGCTGTGTGGCGGCGAGGCTCAGGCCGGCCGCCACGGCGATCAGGACCAGGGTCTTTTTCATCGAGCGGAGGTTCGTCTGGAGGGTCATGGTCGGTCTCAGCCCTTCTGCTCGGAAGAGGCCGCGCCGAGCGGAGCGTCCGCCGTGGGCAGAACCGGTTCGGAGATGGTCGCCGGGATCGGCAGCGGGGTCTCGCGCAGGCCGAGGAACGGCATGATCAGGAGGAAGAAGGCGAAATAGTAGAAGGTAAGCAGGCGGGTCAGCCACAGGTAGCTGTTCAGCGCCCCGTCTCCGAGGGTGAAGCTGGGCATGCCCGGGATGACCTGCGCATCGGGCAGTTGCGCCCCGCACCAGCCCAGGCCCAGACCCACGATGACGAAGATGACGAAGAAGGTCCGCATCGTCGGGCGGTAACGCATCGAGCGCACCTTGGACGTATCCAGCCACGGCAGGACGAACAGCACCCCGATCGCCGCGAACATCGCCACCACGCCGCCGAACTTGTCCGGGATGGCGCGCAGGATCGCGTAGAACGGCAGCATGTACCACTCGGGCACGATGTGCGCGGGGGTCTGCAGCGGGTTGGCCGGAATGTAGTTGTCGGCGTGACCCAGGGCGTTCGGCATGAAGAAGACGAACAGGGCGAACAGGATCAGGAACAGCACGATGGCGAAGCCGTCCTTGACCGTGAAGTAGGGGTGGAACGGCACCGTGTCCTTGGCCACCCGGTCCTTCGGGATCAGGATGCCGACCGGATTGTTCTGACCGGCGTGGTGCAGGGCCCACAGGTGCAGCACGACGCAGCCGGCGATGACGAACGGCAGCAGATAGTGCAGCGAGAAGAAGCGGTTCAGGGTGGCGTTGTCGATCGCCGGGCCGCCGCGCAGCCAGATCAGGATCGGCTCGCCGACGACCGGGATGGCCCCGATCAGATTGGTGATCACCTCCGCGCCCCAGAAGGACATCTGGCCCCACGGCAGGACGTAGCCGAGGAAGGCCGTGGCGATCATCAGGAAGAAGATCACGCAGCCGATGATCCAGATCATCTCGCGCGGCGCCTTGTACGAGCCGTAGTACAGCCCGCGCAGCATGTGCAGATAGACCGCGATGAAGAACATCGAGGCCCCGTTGGCGTGGGTGTAGCGGATCAGGTCGCCGCCGTTGACGTCGCGCATGATGCGCTCGACCGAGGCGAAGGCCAGTTCGGTGTTGGGCACATAGTGCATGGCCAGGATGACGCCCGTGGCGATCTGCACCACCAGGCACAGGGCCAGGATGCCGCCGAAGGTCCACCAGTAGTTGAGGTTCTTCGGCGTCGGCAGCGACATATAGTCGGCGCCGAAGCGGACGATCGGCAAGCGCGTGTCGAGCCATTTCTCGACGCCGGTCTTGGGGACGTAGGTGGATTCGTGATCGCTCATCGTTTTCTCGCCCGTCCTCAGCCGATTTTCACGCGGGTGTCGGACACATATTCATAGGTCGGCACCACCAGGTTCAGAGGCGCCGGCCCTTTGCGGATGCGGCCCGAGGTGTCGTAGTGCGATCCGTGGCAGGGGCAGAACCACCCGCCGAAGTCGCCGGAGCCGAAGGTCGGCACGCAGCCCAGGTGGGTGCACGAGCCGATGACCACGAGATACTGCTGGTGACCCGCCTTGACGCGATCGGCGTCGGTCTGGGGATCTTTCAGGTTGGCGCGGTCATCGGCGCGGGCGCGCTCGATCTCGGCCGGGGTGCGATAGCGCACGAACACCGGCTTGCCCTGCCATTTGATGACGACCTGCTGGCCTTCCTGAACCTTGGTCAGGTCGAACTCGATGGTCGACAGCGCCAGGGTGTCGGCGGCCGGGTTCATCGAGTTCACCAGCGGCCATACGGCCATGGCCCCGGCGCCCACAGCCGCGGCGCCGGCCGCGATGTGGATGAAATCTCTACGATTGGGATCCTGATAGGTCAGGTCGCCCTGGTCTGCAGCCACCGATTCGTCTCCTGAGCCGTTGGCGGCGTCGCCCTCGGGCGCGCCGTTGCAACGCTGTCGTTCCTTTAGCGAAATCCCCGTCAGCTGGCCCGGCCCGGCTTTGCGGCGCATCGCCGCAATCTGCTGACGCTTCATGAGAAACGCTCGCAATTCGAGCCGCGACAAGCCCCCGGGCCACGCGTATGAGGGCCTTAGAATGCGTCTCGCCCTTTTTCAACCGGCCATTCCGCAGAACGTAGGCGCCTGCATCCGTCTGGGCGCCTGTTTCGGGGTGGAACTGCACGTCATCGAGCCCGCCGGCTTTCGTTTCGACGACCGGGCGATGAAGCGCGCCGCGCTGGACTACGGCCCCCTCGGCCACATGATCCGCCACCCCGGCTGGGACGATTTCCAGCGCGATCGCGGGCCCGGACGGCTGATCCTGTTCACGACGAAGGGCGCGACGCCGCTGAACGCCTTCCGCTTCGAGGCGGACGACACCCTGCTGTTCGGCAGCGAATCCTCGGGCGCGCCGGACTTCGTGCATGACGCCGCCGACGCCCGGGTGGTGATTCCCCTCCGCCCCGAAGCCCGCTCGCTCAACCTGTCGGTCAGCGCCGGGATCGCCCTGTGGGAGGGGCTGCGCCAGACCGGGGGCGTCTGACGCCGGTCACCGCGGGTGCGCGATGGCGGCGTCGATCTGCTCCCCGGTCCGATCGCTTTGCTACAGGGCCGCCTTCAGCGTGAGGAAGGCCCCGCGGCCGGCCCCGGGCAGGCGCTCGCCGAACGCGACGTCGGAGTCCGCCACCCGGTTCCGCCCCGCCAGATGGTCGCGATAGTCGCGGTCGAACAGGTTCTCGACCCCGGCCTCCAGTTGCAATCCCGGTCTCAGCCGCCATTCGCCGCGCAGGTTGAACACGGCGTAGCCGTCGCTGGGCGTCTCGTCATTGCCGGCCGATACGTGGCGCTGGCGCAGCGTTCCGGCCACCTCGGCCCCGACGGACCAGTCGGTCTCGTCCCAGGTCGCGGCCAGCCGCAGGGTCGGCGGGGCGATCCGGTACAGATCGTCCTCCACATCCCGGCGCTTGCCGCGCACCAGGCTGGTGACCCCGTCGAGACGCAGGCGGTCGGTGAGCTGCAGGCCGAAGTCCATGTCGAAGCCGTACAGTTCGGCGTCGACATTGGCGAAGCGCAGCGGCGTGGGATCCCCGCTCATCGCCGCGACCATCTCGACCCGCGTGTCGGCCACGCCCGGAGTGGAGTCGAACGGCACGCCCTGGATGTAGTCGTCGATCCGGCGGTAATAGACCGTCGGGCGAGCCCAGACCGGCCCCCGCCGCCAGTCGAAACCGCCCTCGGCGATCCACGCCGTTTCGGGTCGCAGATCCCGGTCCCCGACATAGATGTTGCCGTCGGCCAGGCCGCCGCTCGCCTCGGTCGGCATCCACGAGAAGCGTTCGACCGCATTCGGCGCCCGGTTCTTGCGGGCCAGGGTCAGGCGCGGCGTGACGTCGCCGAACTCCCGCCAGAAGCGGGCGGCCAGATCGACGGTCTCGCCGCTCCAGTCGCGGTCGCCCGCGTTGAAGGCGGCCGCCAGCAGGGTTGGCCCGGCCGGCACGGCGGAGCCTGTCGAGGCCTCGCCCGCCGAGGCCTTGTGGGCGTCGGCCCGAACGCCCAGCTCCGCCTCGACGCCCCGAACGGCGCCGCGCCATTCGAGGTGAGCGCCGAGGCGGGACATCTCGATCCCGGGCAGGGAGCCGACCACGAAGTTGACGTTCTCCGGATGGGTGATGGCCACCGACTTGTCGGCCTGTTCGAAGTCCGCGCCGACGCTGAGGCTGCGCGTGGGCGAGCCGAACACCAACAGCGCCTCGCCGACCAGGGTCTCCGCATCGGCCAGCGTCTGCCGACGCATCGAGGCCATGGTCGGCGCCGGCCTCGAACTGTAGTTGTTCATCCCGTGCTCGACCCGCGTACGGCCCAGCGACGCCTCCAGCCGCACCGTCGACGCCGCGGGACTGGCGAACTTCAGGCGGGCGAAGTCCGTGTCGAAATACTGGATGTCCATGGCGAACGGCGGCGTGCCGGTCGGACCGGTCTCCTGCGCCCGCAGATCCAGCCCCAGTTCGCCGACTCCGGAGCGCCATCCGGCCGAAAGGCCCCAGGTGTCGCGGCGGAAGGCGCTGTCACGGATCACGCCCCCGGGGAAACGCATGTCGCCGCCGCTTTCCCAGGCGCCCAGCAGGTTGACCCGGAAGCGGTCGCTGGCCATCCCGGCCACTCCGCCGATGCTGCGACTGTCATCGACCGAACGGTAGCCGGCGGTCAGATCCCCGGCGGGCGCGAACCCCGGCCCCTCGCCGAAGCCGACCTCCTTGAGCCGCGCGTTCACGCCGCCGGCCAGCGCCGGCCCGTTGCGCACCGGGCTGATGCCCCGATCGACCTCGACGCTGGCGACCAGCGGCATGGGCGCATAGTGGAGCGGCGGGTCCATGGCGTTCGGGCCGCCGCCCTGGAAGCGCTGGCCGTTGATCCGGATCAGCACCCGGTCGCCGAACAGGCCCCGGTACTGAACCTGGCCGGACAGGCCGCCGTTGTCGATCAGGGCCGCGCCGGGCAGGCGGGCGACAAGGCCGGCGCTGTCGGGCGCGACCGCGGCCACGCCCTCGGGGCGGACGGCCTGGATCGCCGTGTCGGTACGAACGCCGGTGACGACGATCTCATCAAGCAGGGAGGGGTCCTGCGCGTGGGCGGGAACGGCGGCCATCAGGGGCGCGCCGAGCAGCAGGGCGTACGCCCCGGGGGTGATCTTCATATTCAGGGACTCGATCTGAACGCCGCCGGTCTGGCGACAGGGGAGCGCGCACCGTCCATGACGGCGCGGCCCGGCAGGACTGCAGGCTTCAGATCGACAGGGGCGGCGCGCGCGCCGGCGGGGGTGGTCCCTCGGAGCGATCGGTCGGCGGCGGATCCCGGAACGGTGGCCGCGACTCGTGGATGAAGACGAGGACCGGCGGGCGGGGCAGCGGGGGAGGATCGGCCGGGCCCGCCGCCGGCGCTGCGGCGGCGAAGACGCAGCCGGACTCAAAGCCGGCAGGGCCCTCATCATGGTCGTCGTCATGGCCGCCGTGGTGGCCGTCCTTGTGGTCGTCGCCCCCTCCGGCGGGCGCGGCCGGATCGCAGACGACCAGATGAAGGCCGTCCGCATCGACCACCGGCATATAGCCGACGGGAACCAGGGCGCGCAGGGAGAAGGCGAACAGCAGGACGAGCAGCGTCGCCGCAAATCCTGCCGTATGGCGTCCCCCGGAGTACATGACCTGACTTCGCCGCCCGGACGCAATGTCGCAACGCGGCAGGTCGTCGCGCGTACCCGTGCAGTCAGGCGGCTCGCCGCCCTATTCTGGCGAGCCGGCCTCCGGCAACTTCGCCAGGCTGGGCCGCGCGTCGGCATGGCTGGCCGCCACCGCCTCGACCGCGCGCATCACCCGCAGCACATTCTCCCCCGCCAGCTTGCGGATGTCGGCGTCGCTCCAGCCGTTGGCCATCAGGGCCGCGAGGATGCGCGGATAGGCGTCCACGCCCTCCACGCCCTGGGGCAGGCTGCCGACGCCGTCGAAGTCGCCGCCGAGGCCGACGTGGTCGATCCCCGCCACGTCGCGGACGTGCTGGATATGGGCCACGACGTTCTCAAGCGTCGCGACCGGCCGGGGATTGGCGGCGAGCCATGGCTTGATCGCCTCCGGAGGCTCGCCGGCCCCGCTCAGCTCGACGCCGAGACGCCGGGCCTCCGCCGTGACCGCCTTGACCCAGTCGCCTTCAGCGGAATTGACGAAGCTGGGGACGAAGGTGACCATCACCACCCCGCCGTCGTCCGCCATCTGGCGCAGCACCGCGTCCGGCACGTTGCGCGGATGGTCGGTGACCGCCCGGGCCGACGAGTGGGAGAAGATCACCGGCGCGTCCGAGACCCGCATGGCGTCGACCATGGTCTCTTCCGAGACGTGGCTCAGATCGACCATCATGCCGATGCGGTTCATCTCGCGGACCACCTCCTCGCCGAAGGCGTTCAGACCGCCCCATTTCGGCGCGTCAGTGGCGCTGTCGGCCCAGGTCGTGGTCTTGGAATGGGTCAGCGTCATATAGCGCGACCCCGCATCGTAAAATTCGCGCAGCAGGCCCAGCGAGTCATCGATCGAATAGCCGCCCTCCATGCCGATCAGCGAGGCGATCTTGCCGCTGGCGTGGATCCGCTCGATGTCGTCGGCGGTGGTGGCCAGTTCGAAGACGTCGGGATGGGCGGCGACCAGCCGCTTGACCGTGTCGATCTGTTCGAAGGTCGCCTTGGCGGCCTCGACCGGCTCCAGGCTGGCGGGCACATAGACCGACCAGAACTGTCCGCCGACGCCGCCGGCGCGCAGCCGCGGAATGTCGGTGTGCAGGGCCGTCGTGGCGTCGAGGTTGGTGGTCAGGTCGACCGCATAGGGGTCGTTGCCATGCTGCTGGCGCAGGGCCCAGGGCAGGTCGTTGTGGCCGTCGATCAGCGGCGTCCGCTCCAGGATCCGGCGCGCCGCGGCCTCGTCCTGGGCGGCGGCGGGAACGGCCGTCGCCAGCAGGGCGACGGTGGACAGAAGAACGGCGCGGATCATGAAAGCCTCCCAACGAATGACGGCGGACAGTGGCAGACCGGGCGGGCGCGTCAACGGCAGCGCCGCTGCGCTGACGCCGCAGGCGTCGGCGACGCCGGCGCGACCCTGAATTGTTGCGCTGCAAGTCCGCCGTCAGCCATCACAATTTTGCGCCTCAAGAGACTGAATTCGCTACGCCCACTCCCGGGGCCAGCGTCAACAACCCGCCGCAGGAACGAACGGGTCCATACTGTCTCACCGTCCTCCGGGGCGCCGCGTCTTTGACAATCGAATCACCGCCCCGCCGCCGGTCGACTCCTCCGCCGCCAACGACGGGGGCAACCGGACGAAACGGACTCTTCGGACTCTTCGGACTCTGTTTTCGGCTTTTTACCCGGGTGGAATAGCGGTCCGGGCCCGTTACGACGGCCGGCGCCGCGCGACGAACGGTCAGGCTTCACCCCGGCCGACGGAGCGCCTAGAGGAGCCGCATGACCGACGCCCCCGACCCTCTCGCCCAACAGAAGACCGAGGCCCGCGCCTGGTTTGAAGCCCTGCGCGACCGCATCCACTCGGCCTTCGAGGCGCTGGAGGACGCAGCGCCGGCGGACCTCTTCCCCGGCAAACCCGGCCGTTTCGTCCGCACGCCGTGGGACCGGGCCGAGGGCGGCGGCGGCGTCATGGGCATGATGCACGGCCGGCTGTTCGAGAAGGTCGGCGTCCACGTCTCGACCGTGCACGGGACCTTCCCGGCCGACTACGCCAGGGGCGTGCCCGGCGCGGCCGAAGACCCCCGCTTCTTCGCCACCGGCATCAGCCTGATCGCCCATCCGGTCAGCCCCCGCGTCCCGGCGGTGCATATGAACACCCGCTTCATCGCCACCACCAAGGGTTGGTTCGGCGGCGGCGGCGACCTGACGCCCGTGCTGGACTCGGACCGGAGCCAGGACCACCCGGACACCGTCGCCTTCCACGCCGCCATGAAGGCCGCCTGCGACGCCCACGACCCGGCCTGGCATGCCAGGTTCAAGGCCTGGTGCGACGAGTATTTCTTCCTGCCCCACCGCAACGAGCCGCGCGGCACCGGCGGCATCTTCTACGACCATCTCGACAGCGGCGACCGCGCCCGCGACTTCGCCTTCACCCGCGACGTCGGCGAGGCCTTTCTCAAGGTTTATCCGGAAATCGTGGGCCGCCGGATGGCCGAGCCCTGGACGGCGGAGGAGCGCGAGGAACAGTTGGTGCGGCGCGGCCGCTACGTCGAGTTCAACCTGCTCTACGACCGCGGCACCATGTTCGGGCTCAAGACCGGCGGCAATGTCGAATCGATCCTCAGCTCGATGCCGCCCGTGGTGAAGTGGCCCTGAGGCCTCAGACCGGTTCGGGCTCAGACTCGTGGGCCGGCTCCAGCGCTGCGCCGATGGCCGCGAACAGGCTGGCCATGGTCACCGGCTTGGCCAGGTGAGCATCCGCTCCGGCGGCCCGGCCGGCCTCGACATGCTCGACCATGGCGTTGGCGGTCAGCATCACCACCGGCGTGCGCGCCAGGCCATGCTCCGCCTCGTGCCTGCGGATGGCCGCCGTCGCCGTCAGCCCGTCCATGACCGGCATCTGCATGTCCATCAGGACCAGGTCGAACCCTCCGGCCTTGAACGCCTCGACCGCCTGGCTCCCGTCCTCGACCGCGACCAGCTCCATCTCGGTCGCCGCCAGCATGATCTCCACGACCTTGCGGTTGGCGGGATGATCGTCGGCCAGCAGAACCCGAAGCGGCGTGTCAGACAGGTCGCGCGCGGCTTCCGGGGCCGACGCTTCTCCGCTGGCCTGTTCGGCCCGCGGCAACGGGATCTCGAACCAGAAGCTGGACCCCTCGCCCGGCCGGCTCTCGCAGTCCAGCTCACCGCCCATCAGATCGACCAGGGCGGTGGAGATGGCGAGGCCCAGTCCCGTACCGCCGTAGCGCCGGGTGATCGAGCCGTCGGCCTGCTGGAAGCGATGGAAGATCCGGCTGCGCTGTTCCTTGTCGAAGCCGACGCCGGTGTCGCTGACCCGGAAGACGACGCGGTCGTCCCCCGCCGCCTCGACGATCAGCCGAACCGTGCCCTCGCTGGTGAATTTCAGCGCGTTGCTGACGAGGTTGGTCAGCACCTGGCGCAGCCGGACGGCGTCGCCTTCCACGGCCCCCGCCAGGGCGGGGTCGAAATCCACCTCCAGCGCCACGCCCTTGTCCTCGGCCTTGACCCGCCAAAGGGCGCCGATGTCGCTGACGGCCTGCTCCAGATCGAACGGCGCTGGCTCGATCGCCACCTGGCCGGACTCGATCTTGGCGCTGTCCAGAATATCGGACAGCAGGCGTTCCAGCGTCACGCCCGATGAACGGATCAGCTCGACCATTTCCCGCTCCTGCGGCCCCAGCGGCCGCCGCGTCAGGGAATCCGCCATCGACACCACGCCGTTCAGCGGGGTGCGGATCTCATGGCTCATATTGGCGAGGAATTCGCTCTTGGCCCGGTTGGCGTCCTCAGCCCGTTGCTGCGCCAGCCTCAGTCGCCGCGCCTGTCGGATCAGCCAGATCACGGTCCCGACGGCGAACACCAGGAAGAAGACCGCGATAGCGATGACCGCGCGCTGCAGATTGGTGTTCGCCCGCGCCGTCTCCAGCTGCCGCCGGCGTTCGGCCAGCTGCATCTGCATGTCCCCGGTCACCTGATGGATGCCGGCGCTGAAGTTCCGCGCCGAGACGATCTCACTCTCCAGCATATGGGCGCGCAGAACGCGGAATCCTTCGGCCGCGCGGCCCTCCGCGAACAGCACCTCGGCCTCCACGTGGCCTATCTCGAGGTTGGCTTCGCCGGTATCGAGCCGCCGCAGGGCCTCGAGGTCGCGGCGCGCCGCCCCGGCCTGGCCGGTCTGGGCGCGGGCGATGGCCCGGAGCGGCAATACGCGGCTGGCCAGGAAGGCGGCGGACCCGAGATTTTCACCGTAGGCTTCGAGGCAGGCCAGCACCTCGCGAGGCGCATGGCGGGCGTTTGCGACCGCGGCGCACAGCCCGGCGTCATAGATGGCCAGGGTCGGCAGGTCGGAACGCAGCGCCAGCCGGTGGTGCGCCGCATAATATTCCGACGCGCGCGCCTCATCGCCCAGCTTCACCGCCATGACCGTCAGATTATAGAGGCTGTCGAAGTCCGGACGAGGGTAGGCCGGGTTGGAATAGGTGATTTCGAAATTGCGGAAGGCGGCGGTCGCGCCGTCGATGTCGTTCAGGTCTTTCAGACCCATTCCCGCCACCTCCCAGATGCCGGCCTGGGCGGTCGCCGCGAAGGCGTCGCGGTCAGGGATGTCCGCCTGCGCCCGCGCCAGCAGTTCGAGTCCTTCGCCGATACGGCCCTCGTCGACCAGGGACAGGGCCGCCAACCGGGCGGCGTGCGCCCGCACGAACCAGTCCCGACCGTCCCGCGCGAACCGGTGCATCTCGGCCGCGACGCCGATGTCGCCCTGGTCATAGCGGACGGTGAGGTCGTTGAGATGGGCGATGTCGGTGTAGCGGGCGTCCTTCAGCCGCCGGGCGGCCTCGGCCAGACGACGGTTCCAGACCGCCGCGCGCTCGAACTCGCCCTGGTTCAGGATCGTCCAGGTGACGTGATAGAGCCGGTTCAGGCCTTCACGGTCATTGCGCTGGCCGGCCGCCACGCCGAACGCCTCGAGGGCGGCGAAGTCGGTCGAAGCCGCGCGCCGCTCCACGAAACGGGCGAGGTCCCGGGCATCGCTCCTGTCGCCCAGACCCGTGGGCGGCTGGGCGGCCCCCGGAGACGCGCCGGCGAGGACGACGAGCAGAACGAAACTCGCCGCGAGGATACGAAAAAGCGACATTGAGGACCCGGCGTGATCCTTGCGTCGTCGCACATATGTATTGCGCAAGGTTTAGCGAGCCGACGAAAGGCGACCGATTACCGGCCGTCGCGCGACCCGATGAACCGGCGCAACCATTGTCCGACCAGGGCCCGGTCGTCGGGTTCGGTCAGGCTCTCCAGCGCCCGGTCGGTCACCGCAGCTCCGATCTGCTCGCGGCGTCCTCCGGTCAGATCGGCCGCAAAGGCCCGCGTGAACTCGGGATGACCCTGGAAGCTGACCGCGTCATCGTCCCACGCTAGACCGGCGAAGGGGGTGAAGTCGCTGCTCAGGACGATGCGCGCGTCGGCGGGTTTCTCGACGACCTGATCCTGGTGCGATGCGGGTATGGCCACGGTCGCAGCGCCCGGCGTCATCCACGGCTCGATCGAGCTGACGCGATAGCGATGCAGGCCGACGCCCCAGCCCCGATCTGACTTTTCGACGCGGCCGCCCAGCGCCTGGGCCATGGCCTGGTGGCCGAAGCAAACGCCGATCAGGCGTGTCCGTCCCTTGGCGCCCCGGATCCAGTCCAGCAGCTGACCGATCCAGGGATCCGGCTCATACACCCCCGCCGACGAGCCGGTAATGATCGCGGCGTCGAACGCCGGCGTGTCGGGCCACTCTCCCGCCTGGGCGTCGAACGTCTCAATGCCGTAGCCGTCACCCAGCAACGCGGCGAACATGACGGGATACCCGCCGTGGCGCAGAGCCAGCGCCGGGGGCGGCGCACCGGTCTTGATGATGGCGAGGCGGGTCATCCAGAGGGGCCCGCCCCGGCCATCCAGACCTCAGACTTCGCGCCGGCCTCGCCCAGCCGCTCCGCCACCCAGCCGCAGATTTCGGCCGCGGCGGCCTCGGCTCCAGCGGGCGGATTGAGAACCACCACGGCGCAGCCGTTCATCTTCATGGGATTGGTCAGCGGACGAAGGCGCGCCTCGGCCACAAGCACTCGCTTTATGCCGGCCTGATCCAGCCGGCGCAGGAAGCCGTCGAATGTCTCCATGTCCTTGAGCGGCGTCCAGATCGCGACCGTAGCGCGCGGATCGGCGCGGACGATGGCGGCCCCCGTGTCGGCGGCGCGTTGGTAGTCGTCCGGCCGTTCGAACGGCGGGTCGATCAGGACGAAGGCGCCCTCCGCCTGCGCCGCCCCGGCCCGGGCCTGATCGTAGCCGTCGCCGCCGCGCGCCACTGCGCCTGGAAACGGCTCAAGCGCCTGTTCCAGCAGATCGAGCACGGGCGGGTGCAGTTCGAAGCCGACGTAGCGGTCGACCGGCCGCAGGCGGGTCGCGATCAACAGCGGCGAGCCGGGATACAGATTGGCCCCACCGTGCGGGTTGAGGCGCGCGACCTCCCGCGCCAGGGCCTCGATCGTCGGCGGCCGGTCGACGGACGCCATCAGCCGCGCGACGCCCGCCTCGGCCTCCTTCGACCGGGCGCCGTCGCCGCTCAGGTCATAGACCCCCGCCCCGGCGTGAGTGTCGATCACCGTGACCGGCCCCGACGTCTGGCGCCGCTCCAGCAGCCACAGCACCAGGGCGTGTTTGACGAGGTCGGCGAAATTTCCGGCGTGGAAGCTGTGGCGATAGTTCATGGCCGCTGTTCCCCCGCCCTGCCCGCGCGGTCAAGGCCGCCGGAACCGTCGCCCTGCGCCGTCGTTTGCGCAGACCGACCCGGAAGCCGCCGATGCTCGCAGAACCCTCCGCCATTCCCAAGGGCCTGACCTGGTGCAGCGACGAGCGACCGGGTCTCCGACGCACGCCGGCCGGCGACGGCTTCCACTACCACGACCAGAGGGGGGCGCGGGTCACCGATGAGTCGGTGCTGGAGCGCATCCGCATGCTGGCCATTCCCCCGGCGTGGACCGACGTCTGGATCTGTCCGCGCGCCTCGGGTCACATCCAGGCGACCGGCCGGGATGTGAAGGGGCGCAAACAGTACCGCTATCACACCGACTGGCACGCCCATGCGGCCGAAACCAAGTTCGAACGCCTGCCCGAATTCGCCCGCGCCCTGCCGAAATTGCGCAAGCGGGTCGAGGCCGACCTCAACCGTCGCGGCCTGTCGCGCGAGAAGGTGCTGGCCACCGCCGTGCGGCTGCTGGAGCTGACCCTGATCCGGGTCGGCAACGCCCAGTATGCAAGACAGAACCGCTCCTACGGCCTGACCACCCTGCACAAGCGGCATCTCGACGTCGACGGGGCCGCCCTGACCTTCGCCTTCAAGGGCAAGAGCGGGGTCGAGCACGAGGTGCGGGTCCGCGACCGCCGGCTGGCCACCATGGTGCGGAGCCTGCGCGAATTGCCGGGCCAGCAGCTGTTCAAATACCGCGACGCGGACGGCGAGCTGTGCATGGTCACCTCGGACGACGTGAACGCCTATATTCGGGAGGCCATGGGCGAGCAGTTTTCAGCCAAGGACTTCCGCACCTGGGCCGGCACGGTGTCCGCCGCCCGGGCCCTGCGGGAGATGGAGCCGCCGGCGTCACCGACCGCGGCGAAGCGTCAGATCACCGTCTGCGTCAAGGCGGTGGCGGGGCTGTTGGGCAACACGCCGACCGTGTGCCGAACGTCCTACGTCCATCCCCGGGTGTTTGATCTCTTCCAGAACGGCCGCCTCAGCGACGTGCTGCCGGGCCCGGACGCCGCCGGTTTCGAGCGCGCGCTGGCCAGGATTCTCGCGGGCTGATCGCCACCGGTCGAGGCCGCGATTACGCCCCGAGGGTAACCGCGTTGTAACTTGCACCTCTTGCGGAACGACGGTTTACGAGCCGACCGTTTCAAGTCGGAGGGAGCTTTCCAATGTCGGTATCGAACAATTTCCTGCGCCTCGGCGTGGTGTCGGCCCTGGTCGGCATGTCGCTCGGCGTGTGGATGGGCGCGAACCAGGATTTCGCACTGCGACCGGTGCACGCCCATATCAACCTGCTGGGTTTCGCCTCGATGATGCTGTTCGGCCTGTTCTATCGGGTCTTCCCGGCGGCCGGGCGAGGATGGCTGCCGATGGCGCATTTCGCCCTGTCGGTGCTGGGCTTCCTGGTCCTGATGCCGTCGCTGACCCTGCTGATCCTGCAGCGGCCGATCTTCATGCCGGCGATGATCGCTTCCGAGATCATGCTGGTCACCTCGATGCTGCTGTTCGTCATCATCGTCTTCATGGCGACGATGAAGAAGGACGAGACACGCGTCGCCTGAGCGTCAGGCGGTCGCCCAGTAGCCGCGGCTGCGGGCGCTCACCGGCGCCCGCGTCGCCTCCACCCGCGAGAGGATGGCGGCCTTGAATCCGTCGGCGGGCTCATCCCCGACCAGCAGTCGCAACGAGCGGATGATGCGTGTGATCCGCAGGTGGTTGTGGTCGTTGGGCATCAGCCAGTCGTGGGTCAGGCGATAGAAGGCCTCCATCCGGTCCGTCGCGGCGGCGAGGGCGATCTGGGCCATGGCTGAGTCACGGATGGCATCGACCTGGTCGTCCGTCAGCACGGGGGCGTCCGGCACCGCGCGCGACGGCTCGCGCAGGGGGAACAGCCACTGGATGAAGTCGTGGCTCTGCTCCATCGCGGCGTTGCTCATGGCCAGGACGTCGAACAGGCTCCGCCCCGCCGCATCCGGGCCTTCGCCTTCCAGAAAGGCCACGATGGCGCCGGGCGCGGGCATGGGGCGGCCTTACGCCGCCTTGTCCCAGTCAAGCACCACCTTGCCGGACTGGCCCGAGCGCATCGCCTCGAAACCCTCCTCGAAGCGCTCATAGCCCATCTGGTGGGTGATCAGCGGGGTCAGGTCGAGGCCGGCCTTGAGCAGGCCCAGCATCTTGCGCCAGGTGGTGAACATCTCCCGCCCGTAGACGCCCTTGATGGTCAGGGCCTTGAGGATGATGGCGCCCCAGTCAGTCTCCATCGGCTTCGACGGAATGCCCAGCATGGCCATGCCCCCGCCCATGATCAGGGTGTCGACGCACTGTTTGAAGGCGATCGGCGAGCCCGACATCTCCAGCGCCACGTCGAAGCCGACCTTCAGGCCCAGCTCGTGGACGACGTCGTGCAGGTCTTCCTTCGTGGTGTTCACCGTGCGCACCCCGGGGGCGACCTTCCGGGCCAGCTCGAGGCGGAAGTCGTTGATGTCGGTCAGAACCACGGTGCGGGCCCCGGCGTGGCGGGCCACGGCGGCGGCCATCATCCCGATCGGTCCCGCGCCGGTGACCAGCACATCCTCGCCCAGCAGGTCAAACTGCTGCGCCGTGTGCACGGCGTTGCCGAACGGATCGAGGATGGCGCCGATCTCGTAGGGGACCTCGTCGGGCAGCTCGATGACGTTGAAGGCCGGAGCGACGACGAACTCGGCGAAGGCGCCCTGGCGGTTGACGCCGATGCCCCGGGTCGCCGGGTCGAGGTGGAAATGGCCGGCGCGCGCTGCTTCCGAGTTCAGGTCGATGACATGGCCCTCGGCCGAGACGCGCTGGCCGACCTTGAGGCGCCGGTCGACGTCCTTGCCGATGGCGACGATCTCGCCCGAGAATTCATGGCCGGTGATCATCGGCACGGGGACGTTCTTCCGGGACCACTCGTCCCAGTTCCAGATGTGGATGTCGGTGCCGCAGACGGCCGTCCGGTGCACCTTGATCAGAACGTCCTCGTCGCCGGCGACAGGGATGGGGGCGTCGATCAGTTCGAGACCGACGCCGGGTTTGGTCTTGGCCAGGGCCTTCATGGTGTCGGTCATGCGATCACTCCCAGTTCCTTACCGGCCGTCGTGAACGCCGCGACCGTTTGATCAATCTGTTCGAAGGTGTGGGCCGCCGACATCTGGGTGCGGATGCGGGCCTGGCCGCGCGGCACCACCGGGAAGCTGAAGCCGATGACATAGACGCCAAGCTCCAGCGCCCGGGCGGCGAAATCCTGGGCCAGCCTGGCGTCGCCCAGCATGACCGGGATGATCGGATGCTCGCCGGGCAGCAGGGTGAAGCCCGCCCCGGTCATCGCGGCGCGGTAGCGGGCCGCATTGGCGAACAGCTGTTGCCGCAGGGCGTCGCCCTCGTCCCCGCCGGCGATGCGGATGGCCTCAAGGCTGGAGCCGCAGATCGCCGGGGCCAAGGCGTTGGAGAACAGATAGGGCCGGGCGCGCTGCTTCAGCAGGGACACGACTTCTGACGTCGCGCAGATGAAGCCCCCCATGGCCCCGCCCAGCGCCTTGCCGAAGGTGCCGGTGAGGAAGTCGATCTCGACGCCGTGATGCGCATACGATCCGCGCCCCTGCGGGCCGAGGAAGCCGGTGGCGTGGCAGTCGTCGACCATGATCAGGGCGTCGTATTTATCGGCCAGGGCCCGGATGTCCTTCAGCTTCGCGATATAGCCGTCCATTGAGAAGACGCCATCGGTGGCGATGACGATCTCTTTCGCGCCGTCGGCGCGGGCCTGTTTCAGCTGGGTCTCGAGGTCGTCCATGTCGGAATTGGCGAAGCGGTAGCGTTTGGCCTTGCACAGCCGCACGCCGTCGATGATCGAGGCGTGGTTCAGGCTGTCGGAGACGATGGCGTCCTCGGCCCCGAACAGCGGCTCGAAGATGCCGCCGTTGGCGTCGAAGGCGGCGGCGAACAGGATCGCATCCTCGAAGCCGAGATAGTCGGCGACCGACCGCTCCAGCTCCTTGTGGATTTCGAGGGTGCCGCAGATGAAGCGGACGGAGGCGGTGCCGGCGCCCCATTTCTCCTGCGCCCGGATGCCGGCCTGGGCCACCCGTTCGTCGCCGGCGAGGCCCAGATAGTTGTTGGCGCAGAAGTTCAGCACATCGCGGCCGCCGACCTTGATCACCGGGCCCTGCCGGGAGGCGATGACCCGCTCGGGCTTGGTCAGCCCCTGGGCGTCGATGTCGGCGAGTTCCGCGCGGACGCGGTCATGGAAGGTCGCTGTCATGCGCGCTCCGCTACGCCGTTTTGAAGGCGGTTTGAAGCCCTTGAAGGGCCCGGACCTAGGCCGCGGGCCCGGGTTCGGCGACCGGCCGGAAAGGGCTGACCCGAATTCGGCCGCCGCAAGGGGTGAAGGCCTGGGCCAGCGCCACGGGAGACGTGTCGCCGGGCGCGGTCATCCGCATCCGGGCCGCGGACGGGCAGGCCGTTTGTCCATGGCTCTCGTCGGGAACCACATTCCAGGCGACGTCGAAGAAGCCCTTCCCCTGGGGCGCCAGTTCCACTGGCGCCGGCGGCTGGCCCTGGCGGAAATAGCTGCCAGGACTCTGCTCGGCGCGAACCCCGGCCAGGGGGCGGCCCTGCCCGTCCTGCAGCGTCACGACCGGATATCCTGTCAGGCTGCAGGCTTGGGTTCCGACGTTCTGGACGCCGAAAATCGAGACCCGGTTGCCGGCGCCGGCGTCGCCGCCTTCGGTCGAAAGCTTGAGTTGCGGCCCCTTGCAGGGCGGTGAGGCGGCCACCGGCGCGGCGACCGGGGCCGTGGCCTCCGGCGCCGGCGCCGGCGCCGGCACGACCGGGGACGCTCCGGGAGCGGGACGGCTGCATTGTTCGAGAACGACCGGCGTGTCTTCGGCGGCCAGACGGCTGAGGGTGGCGCGCTCGACCCCGTCCCGGGTCAGCGACCGCCATTCGACCTCGGCGTCGATGTAGCGGGCGCCCGAGGCCGCCGGCGCGCCACGCAGGGCGTAGGTGCGATCACGGTAGGTGACCTGGGCCGATTGCGTATCCGGATAGGCCACGGCTACGGTCAGGCCGCTGTCGCAGACGTAGGTGGCCGAGATTGGCGCGGCCTCCGCGATCCGGGCGGAAGGTTCGGCAGGCGGCGACGCAGGCGGCTCGGCCTGTTCGCAGCCGGCGACCGCTGTCAGGCCCAACGCCGCGAGACCAAGGCCGACCAACTGATTGCGACGCATAGTTTCCCCCTGACAGACCCGACCATCAACGCCAGCCAACGGCAAAGGCTCCGCTTGCGCAAGCGCCGGCTTCAGACCGTGAGAAGGCGTGGAAGCTTGAAGGTCACCGTCTCGCGCTCGCCGGCGTCCTCGACGACATCCGCGTCGAAGCGGGCCCGGACGGCCTCGACGAGCGCCTCGATCAGGGGCTCGGGGGCGGAGGCTCCCGCCGTGATGCCGAGCGTCGAGACGCCGTCCAGCCAGCTCCAGTCGACATGGCTGGCGTCATCCACCAGCCGGGCGTCGCGGGCCCCGGCCCGCAGCGCCACCTCGACCAGCCGCACCGAGTTGGAGGAGTTCTTCGAGCCCACCACAAGGACGAGGTCGCACCCTGCGCCCAGCCGCTTGACCGCTTCCTGGCGATTTGTGGTGGCGTAACAGATGTCTTCCTTGTGCGGATCGGGCAGTTCGGGGAACCGTCGCTTGAGCTCCGCGAGGATTTCGCTGGTGTCGTCGACCGACAGCGTCGTCTGGGTCGC
Organism: uncultured Brevundimonas sp.; assembly: GCA_964527675.1. Classification (GTDB taxonomy): domain Bacteria; phylum Pseudomonadota; class Alphaproteobacteria; order Caulobacterales; family Caulobacteraceae; genus Brevundimonas. Next base: position 23,817 of record CAZGPS010000009.1, read on the forward strand.
ATAGGCCAGCGGGGCGTCGCCGGGACGCTGGAACTGCGCGGCGTCCTCGACCGTCTCGATCAGGCTGATCGCTCCGGGGGGCAACTGGCCCATGGTGCCGACCACCTCGGGGTGGCCGGCATGGCCAATCAGGATGATATGACGGCCGGCGGCATGGTGGCGCTCGGCCTCGACGTGGACCTTGGACACCAGCGGGCAGGTGGCGTCGAGATAGAGCATCTCGCGGGCCCTCGCCCCCTCGGGCACGGACTTGGGCACGCCGTGGGCGGAGAAGACGACCGGCCGGTCGTCGGGGCATTCATCGAGCTCACGCACGAACACCGCGCCCATGGCCTTGAGCCGTTCGACCACGTGACGATTGTGCACGATCTCATGGCGCACATAGACGGGCGCCCCGTATTTTTCGATGGCGCGCTCAACGATCTGGATCGCCCGGTCGACCCCGGCGCAAAACCCCCGCGGAGTAGCCAGCCGGACAGTCAGCGGACGCTTTTGGGGGGCCGGGATCGGCGCGTGCAGGGTCATGGCCGGAACCTAGTCGTTCGGTAGGCCGGCCGCCACCACCCATATCCCCTGCCCGGGGCCAGCGCGCGTTTGCCGCGCCTCGCTTTAGCCGCTATCAGCGACGAGCGTGCGCTCGGCGTCGGGCTGTCGCGCGCCTCCTCGTTCGTGGAAGAGCTTTCGATGCGTCGCGTCTTCAATATTTCCCTGGTGCCTGCCCTGGCGGCGGCAACGTTGGCCTGCGTGGCTGTTCCTACGATGGCGGAAGCCCAGACGCGCCCGGGGCGGCAACAGCCGGGCAATGAGAACGCAGATGGCTCGCGGCCGAACGAGCAGACGGCTCCGACGCGCATCGCGCCGTTGCGTCGGAGCGCCGCCGCCGGCCCCTGCCCTTATGTCAAAATCCTCTACGACGCCGCCCGCTACGTCGAGTTGACGGGCGACCGGGCGGCGTCGGCAAATGTCGGCTTCACCGGTGAGATCGAGGGGCTGAGTTCGGATTGCGCCTATCAGGGCGACGACCCGATTTCAGTGCACACCCAGGTTCTGTTCCACCTCGGACGCGGGCCCCAGGCCCAGGGCGACGCCCGGACCTATCGCTACTGGATCGCCGTAACCGAACGGAACAAGGCTGTGCTCGCCAAGGAATATTTCGATCTCCCGGTCGACTTCCAGGGAGCGCAGACTGCATCGGTGACCCAGGAGCAGACTGTCCTCATCCCGCGCGCGGCAGCCACCACCAGTGGCGACAACTTTGAGATTCTGATCGGTTTCGACGTCACGCCGCAAATGGCTGAGTTCAACCGGACGGGCAGCCGGTTCCGCGTCAACGCCGGCGCCGCCGCCACTCCGCCCGCCGCCCAGTAATGGCCGATCTCAGAACGGTCCTGGGCGAGGCGGTCGGGGCCGCCTTCGCCGCCGAAGGCGTGGACCCCGGCCTCGGCCGCGTGACCCCGTCGGACCGCCCCGACCTGGCTGACTTCCAGTCCAACGGCGCCCTTGCGGCGGCCAGGGCGATGAAGGCCAATCCGCGCGAACTGGCGACGCGCGTGGCAGAGCGGCTCAAGGGAGACCGCCGGCTGGCCTCGGTCGAGGTGGCGGGACCGGGCTTCATCAATCTCAAGGTGGCCGATGCCACTCTGGCGGCGCGGGCGGCGCAGGTGGCGGGCGACCGCCACCATGCCGGCGCCGACGTGGTCCCTGCGCCGCGCAAGGTGGTGATCGACTTCGCCGGCCCGAACGTGGCCAAGCCGATGCACGTCGGCCACCTGCGCAGCTCGATCATCGGCGAGAGCCTGAAGCGGCTGTTCAGGTTCCGCGGCGACACGGTCTGGGGCGACGCCCATTTCGGCGACTGGGGCTTCCAGATGGGCCTGCTGATCGTCGCGGTGGGCGACGAGGGCAAGGCCGACGGCTTCCTCGTCGAGGGCGCCGGTCCCTTCCCGGCAGATAGCCCGGTCACGCTCGAGGACCTGGAACGGCTCTATCCCGCCGCCGCGGCCATGGCTAAAGAGGACGCCGTCTTCCGCGACCGCGCCCGCAAGGCGACGGCGGAATTGCAGGGCGGACGCCCCGGCTATCGCGCGCTGTGGGCGCATTTCGTCGCCGTCAGCCGGACGGCGCTGGAGCGCGAGTTCGGCGCCCTGGGCGTGACCTTCGATCTGTGGAATGGCGAGAGCGACGCCGACCCGCTGATGGCCGAGATGATCGCCCACCTCGAAAAGACCGGCCTGCTGGTCGAGGACGACGGAGCCCGGGTGGTCCACGTCGCGCGGCCCGGCGAGACGCGGAAGCGCAAGCTGGCCGACGGCTCGGTGATCGAGGCCCCGAGCCCGCCGCCGCTGCTGGTGATCAGCTCGGAAGGCTCGGCCATGTACGGCACGACCGACCTGGCGACCATTCTCGACCGGCGCAAGGCGATCGATCCGGACCTGATCCTGTACGTCGTCGATGAGCGGCAGGCCGAGCATTTCGAGCAGGTCTTCCGGGCGGCGTATCTGGCCGGCTATGCAGCCGACGGATCGCTCGAGCATCTCGGATTCGGCACCATGAACGGGCCGGACGGCAAGCCGTTCAAGACACGGGCGGGCGGGGTGCTGAAGCTGCACGACCTGATCACCATGGCGGTGGAAAAGGCGCGCGAGCGGCTGCACGAGGCGAAGCTGGGCGACGACCTGACCGAGGCTGAGTTCGGCGAGACCGCCCACAAGGTCGCCGTGGCCGCGCTGAAATTCGCCGACCTGTCGAACAGCCGGACCACCAGCTACGTCTTCGACCTCGACCGTTTCATGAGCTTTGAGGGCAAGACCGGGCCGTACCTCTTGTATCAGGCGGTGCGGATCAAATCCCTGCTGCGCAAGGCGGCGGACCAGGGCGCAGTGGCCGAGCCGGTGGCGATCAGCGAGCCAGCCGAGCGCGATCTGGCCCTGACGCTGGACGCCTTTTCTCAGGCCGTGACCGAGGCCTACGACAAGCGGATGCCGCATCTGATCTCGGAGCACGCCTACCGGCTGGCCCAGTCGTTCTCGAAATTCTACGCCGCCTGCCCGGTACTGGTCGCGCCGGACGCGGCGACGAAGGGGTCGCGGCTGACGCTGTCGAAGGCGGTGCTGGACCAGCTGGAGACGGCGCTGACCCTGCTGGGCATCGACACGCCGGAGCGGATGTAGGTTAGACTGGGCGCCCGAACACGGAGCCGTCCATGTCCCTCGACGCCTATATCGCCGGCCTGCCCAAGGCGGAGCTGCACCTGCACATCGAGGGCAGCCTCGAGCCCGAGCTGATGTTCGAGCTGGCGCAGCGCAACGGCGTGGCCATCCCGTTCGACAGCGTCGAGGCCGTCCGGGCGGCCTATGACTTTTCCAACCTGCAGGACTTCCTCGACATCTATTACGCCGGGGCCAATGTGCTGCTGACGCGGCGCGATTTCGAGGACCTGGCCTTCGCCTATTTCCGGCGCGCCGCAGCCGACAATGTGCGGCACGCCGAAATCTTCTTCGATCCGCAGACCCACACCGACCGGGGCGTGCCGTTCGAGGTGGTGGTCGAGGGGCTGATCGCCGGCATGGACCGGGCCAGGGTCGAGCTGGGCGTCACCTCCGGCCTGATCCTCAGCTTCCTGCGCCATCTGTCGGAAGATGAGGCCTTCGCCACCCTGGAGATGGCGAAGCCGTATCTGCATCACTTCATCGGCGTCGGACTGGACTCGTCCGAGGTCGGCCATCCGCCGTCGAAATTCCAGCGCGTCTTCGCCGCCGCCCGCGATCTGGGGCTCAAGCTGTGCGCCCACGCCGGCGAGGAAGGCCCGCCCGCCTATGTGCATGAGGCGCTGGACCTGCTGCGCATCGACCGGATGGACCACGGCAACCGGTCGATGGAGGATGAGGCCCTGATCGAACGACTGGCGGCGTCGCAGATGACGCTGACGGTGTGCCCGCTGTCGAACCTGAAACTCTGCGTGGTCAGGGACCTCAAGGACCATCCCGTGCCGGAGATGCTGCGTCGGGGTCTGCACGTGACGCTGAACTCGGACGATCCGGCCTATTTCGGCGGCTATGTGAACGAAAACTATCGCCAGCTGGCCGCGGCGGTAGGCCTGACCCGCGAGCAGGTGACGCAGATCGCGCGGAACAGCTTCGAGGGGTCGTTCCTCGACGAAGCGGACAAGGCGGCGCGGATCGCCGAGGTGGAGGCCTACGCCACCCACGCTTGACTTGGGCGCTGAGTCGGGGCCTAGGTCGCCTCGCTCTCGCGGGAGAGATCGGGGCCTTTTCGGAGGCTTCGGAGCCGAAGGCGCAACCGCCCCGGAAACGCTCAGGCAAACGGACCGCGAGAACATTCGGACGCTGGAAAGTCATCCCCCGGGATGCGCCGACGGAGCAAGACGCCTGCATCCCTGAGTTCGGGGGCCGGCGCCGGAATCTCTCAGGCTTCAGGACAGCGGGGGCGCGAGGACGGCGGAGCTTTCCGCCCCGCAACGCGACTCTGAAGGCCTGACATGACCGACGAAACCCTGAAGACCACGCCTTTGAACGCCGCGCACCGCGCCCTGGGCGCCCGCATGGTCGGCTTTGGCGGCTATGACATGCCGGTCCAGTACGAGGGCGTGCTGGCCGAGCACCGCTGGACCCGCGAGCACGCCGGCCTGTTCGACGTCTCGCACATGGGCCAGTGCAAGATCACCGGCGCCGACGCCGTCACCCAGTTCGAGCGTTTCGTCCCCGGCGACTATGCGATCCTCAAGGCCGGCAAGCAGAAATACAGCCTGCTGCTGAACGCCGAAGGCGGCATCATGGATGACCTCATGGCCGGCAAACCGGATCACGACGGCCTCTATGTCGTGGTCAACGCCGGCAACAAGGACGCCGACTTCGCCTTCCTCAAGGCCAATCTTCAGGGCGACGCGACGCTGACCGTGCTCGGCGATCGCTCGCTGATCGCCATCCAGGGGCCCGAGGCGGCCGAGGTCATGGCCGCGCACGAGCCGGTGCTGGCCGAGTTCGGCTTCATGGATTGCGCCCGGCTGATGCTGTTCGGCGTAGACTGCTACGTTTCCCGCTCGGGCTATACCGGCGAGGATGGCTATGAAATCTCGGTTCCGAACGCCGATGCGGAGCGAATCTGGAACACGATCCTCGAGGACGCCCGGGTCAAGCCGATCGGCCTCGGCGCCCGCGACAGCCTGCGGCTGGAGGCCGGCCTGCCGCTGCACGGTCACGATATCGACGCCACGACCAGCCCGGTCGAGGGCGGCCTGACCTTCGCCCTGTCGAAGTCGCGCAAGGAACGCGCCGACTTCAGCGGCGCCGACCGCATCCTGAAGGAACTCGCCGAGGGTCCGGCGCGCGTTCGTGTCGGGCTGAGCGTCAAGGAAGGCGCCCCGGCCCGTGAAGGCGCCGAGATCGCCGACATGGACGGAAGCGTGATCGGCAAGGTCACCTCGGGCGGCCCCTCCCCCACCCTGGGCCGCAACATCGCCATGGGCTACGTCCCGCCAGCCTTCGCCGAATTGGGGACGGACCTGAAGGTCATCGTACGCGGCAAGCCCGCCGCGGCCGAGGTCGTCGCCATGCCCTTCGTCGCCCAACGCTACTATCGCAAACCCAAGGCCGTCTGAGCCTTTCGGAGACAGACCGATGCATTTCACCAAGGATCACGAGTGGGTTCGCCTCGACGGCGACGTCGCCACCGTCGGTATTTCGAAACACGCCGCTGACGCCCTCGGCGATGTGGTGTTCGTCGAGACGCCGGAAGCCGGCAAGACGGTGGCGAAGGGCGACAGCTTCGCCGTCGTCGAGAGCGTCAAGGCGGCCTCGGACGTCTACGCCCCCGTCTCCGGCGAGGTGCTTGAAGGCAACGCCGCCCTGGCCTCGGCCCCCGAGACCGTCAACGCCGATCCCGAGGGCGAGGGCTGGTTCGCCAAGATTCGCGTGTCCGACGCCTCGACCGACGGCCTGATGGACCGCGCCGCCTACGACGCCTTTCTGGCGACGCTCTAAGCCCTTCCCTCCCGCACGGATCTCCCCGCCATGCGCTACCTCCCGCTGACGCCCGACGACCGCTCCGCCATGCTGGCGGCTATTGGGGCCAAATCGATCGACGACCTGTTCGTGGACGTGCCGGAGGCGGCGCGCCGCGAGGGCTTCGTCGACCTACCGCGCGTGGCGGGCGAGCTGGAGGTCGAGCGGGCGCTCGGGGCCATGGCGGCGAAGAACGCCTCGGCCGGGACGGCGCCCTTCTTCTGCGGGGCCGGGGCCTACAAGCACCACGTCCCGGCCACGGTGGACCATGTGATCCAGCGGTCGGAGTTCCTGACCAGCTACACGCCCTACCAGCCCGAGATCGCCCAGGGCACGCTGCAGTATCTGTACGAGTTCCAGACCCAGGTCGCGAACCTGACCGGCATGCCGGTCGCCAACGCCAGCCTCTATGACGGCTCGACCGCCATGGCCGAAGGCGTGCTGATGGCCACCCGGGTGACCCGCCGCAACAAGGCGGTGATCTCGGGCGGGGTGCATCC
>CAZGPS010000010.1:0-29527 GCA_964527675.1 uncultured Brevundimonas sp.
ATCGCAGACAGTTCGCTCGCGCTGATCGACTGCGTCATTCAAGCCCTCGACTTGCCCGTGCCTCGAAACCGTCCCGCCCGCGCAGGTGGTCCCCCACACCTCCACCAAATGGTGGATGCGCAAAGCAGGCGAGAGCGTCAACAGATTTGGGGCGGTGATCAGGAGGGGATTGTGCGTCCAGAAGCCTTGAACGGGAGTCGCGGCCGACTGGAAGCGATGTTCGCCGACCTGCTGGACAAGGACGAAAAGACACGTCGATTAGTCCTCGACCGTTCGCCGCTTTCAGACCCGGAGCGGGAGGAACTGGCCAGCCTGCTGTCGGCCGCCGATGCGGTCGGTCCACTGGACCGGCGGACAGTATGGAGCGAAGCAGGCCCCGGCGACTATGCGTCTCTGCCCACCGGCGCCAAGCTCGGCGCTTTTCGGATCGAGTCCCTCGTCGGTCGGGGCGGGGCGGGCGAGGTCTACAGGGCCGAGCGGATCGGTGCCTTCGAGCAGGTCGTGGCGCTCAAGGTCTTGCGGCCGGAAGCTTCAGGACGACCGGAGGCCTTTTTGCGCGAGCGCGATCTGCTCGCGTCTCTGGACCATCCGGGCATCGCGCGCATCGTGGACGGCGGCATGGCGCCGGATGGCCGCGCCTGGATGGCCATGGAATTCGTTCAGGGCGCCGACATCGTGCGCTGGGCCGATGATCGGGCGATGGATCTGGCCGGCCGCCTCACCCTGTTTCTCCAGATCTGCGACAGTGTCGCCTATGCCCACCGCCGGCTCGTCGTGCACCGCGATCTCAAGCCGTCCAACATCCTGGTGGACGACGAAGGTCGGGTCAGGCTTCTGGACTTCGGGGTGGCCCGCCTGCTGGCGGGCGATCCTGTCACCCAGACCCTCACCATTCCCGTTCTGACCCCGGAGTATGCCGCCCCCGAGCAGCTCGAGAACGGCCCGGCCACTACAGCCGTCGATGTCTATGCCCTGGGAGCTGTCCTGTTCGAACTGCTGACCGGGGCCGGCCCCTGGCGGTTCGACGATGCGCCGCTTCCGGTCGTGATGCGCCGGCTGCTACATGACGATCCGCCGGTCCCCAGCGAGAGCCTCGGCGGGCAGACCGCCGCGACCGTTTCGCGCCAGGGCCTGAAAGGTGATCTGGACGCGATCATTCTGAAGGCGATGCGCCGGCGCCCCGAGGATCGCTATGGCAGCGTCGAAGCCCTCGCCGAGGATGTCCGACGTCATCTTGACCTCCGACCGGTCGGCGCCCGGGAGGGTTCGACCCTCTATGCGCTCCAGCGCTTTGTCCGTCGCCATCGCTGGCCGGTCGCCGCGTCCATCGGGGCCCTCGCGGCCCTGCTGACGGGGTCCGCCGGGATCGCCTGGCAGGCTCGGGAGACAGCGCTTGAGCGCGACCGCGCGGTGGCGGCGGCTGAGCGGGCCGAAGCCGTCAATCAGAGTGTCGCGCTGATGTTCCGGACCGCGTCGGATGCGGGCCAGGGCGGCACGGCGACGACCCGCGAGCTGCTCGACACAAGCGCCGCCCAGCTTCTGGCCAGTCTGGACCCGAAGGATCCGGAGCAGACGGCAGTCGTCCTTGCGTTGGCGGACCTCTACACCACGGTCGATGACCTGCAGGCGGCCCAGACATTCATCGACGCGGCGATCGGCGCCGGGGTCGGCGAAGGCGACCCCGCGACGCTCGCGCGCCTTCGCTTGAAACTGGCGGCCGTACTGGTGGCCCAGAGCCGGTTCGCGGAGGCCGACGCCATCCTCCAGGATACCGACGCCGTCTGGGGCGAGGATCCCGGTCGATACCGGCTGGAGCGTCTGGAGACTGCTGGGCTGCGGGCCTATGCCGCCCGCCTGCAGGGCAATCGGGACGACGGGATCCGGCTGCTTCAGTCGGTGCTTCCGGAAGCGGAAGCACTGCATCCCGAAGGGAGCCGGGAGCGCCTGATCCACTACAACAACCTGGTCACCCACCTGGTCGAGTCGAACCGGATCGACGAGGCGGAGCGGATGCTGCAGCGCGCGGAAGCCTCGGCGCGGCTCGGCGGGACCGAGGCGACACCCGTCGGGCTGGCGCTGGTCCAGTCCCGCGGGGCGATCGAAAGCCGCCGGGGCGATATGCCGGCGGCAGCCGCCAGTTTCGCGCGGTCGGCCGAGCTTCGCCGCCAGTTCTACGGGCCGTCGGCGGCTCTGGCCGTGGACCTGATGAACCATGGACGGGTTCTGCTGGGGATGGGCCGGGCCGCCGAAGCCGTCGCCGTGCTGAATGAGGCCCAGCCCCTGGCCGAGGAATATCTTGGGCGCGACACCCTGCTGACCTTGATGATCGCCCTGTCGCGGATCGACGCCCTGGCCCAGCTGGATCGCGCGTCCGATGCCGAAGCCCCCCTGGATTATGCGGACGCAGCCTCCCTGACCTATGGCGCCGAAAGCCTGCAGCGCGGGCTTTTCCATCGAACCCGGGCCGGTGTGCGTCTCCGGCAGGGCCGTCCTCGGGAGGCACGACGAGACCTGGATGCGGCGGAGCGCATCTATCGCGCGCAGGGCAGCGCCGGTGAGCCGTATCTGGCAGACGTCCAACGTCTCAGGGCGCAACTGGACTGATATCAGGCCGCCGTCATCTCGCGATGAAGCCAGGCCCGTGCATAGTCCCAGCGGCGCCGGACGGTGCGTTCGCTCCACCCCATGACCTGACCGGTCTCGACCTCGCTCAGGCCCGCGAAGAAGCGACAATCGACCAGCCGGGCCAGTTCAGGATCAGCGGCAGACAGTCCGGAGAGGGCGTCGCCCAGTCGGATCATTTCGTGGTCTTCGAGTGCGGCGGGGATTTCGTCGGCTGCCTCCAGCGGAAGGCGCGCCAGGCCGGCTCCCCGTTTTTCCGTCATGCGCGCTCGTGCCGCATCGATCAGCACCCGCCGCATGGCCGTGGCGGCGATGGCGAGGAATTCTGTCCGGTCCAGCCAGGCGTCGCGCTTGTGCACCCGGATATAGGTCTCGTGGATCAGGGCCGTCGTGTTCCAGGTCAGGGGCCGCCCCGCGCGCCGCCGCTCACGCCGCGCGGCGACGCGCAGGTCGTCGTACAAGTCGGCCGCCAAGGCCTCCAGCGCCGTCTCACGCGCCTGCCCGTCGGGGGCGGCTGAAAAAAATTCCGCAGGCGTGGCCGGTTCTCCCCCGAGGTCTCGATCTCCTGAACGAGAGACATTCTCCGGGAGCGGCAAAGCCATGACAGCCACCTCACAAAACACCTTCGGACAATGCCCGCTTCGCGAGCGGAGTCAAAATTGCCGTCGTGCATCCGTGGGTCGGCATCTCAAATCACTTCCGCACGGATTTCCCTGACCCCCCGCGACTTCATCGGTCTTGCCGCCCGCATCCGCCGCGTGCAGGCGGCGCGATTGGCGGCCGCTCACTTCCGCGCCGACCCGCGCCGCGAGAGCCACGCACCCTCCATCTGCCGTCAGCCCCCGCAGCGCCCGCTGCAATGAGCGCCGGCCTCCTCTGACCAAACCAAAACCCAACAAGCGTCCCGCCGGGTCGCCTATTCGAGAGAACAACCATGCACAGCACCCACGTAAAGCTGCGGTACAGGATGATCGACGGACGGTCCGTTGTCGAACAGACGCTCGTCAACCCGCGCAGCCGGGCGGGGATTTCCCGCCTCGCCCTCATTGCGGTGGGGGGACTTGCCCTCGGGTTGTTCGCCGGGGCCGATACGGCAAGCGCCCAGTCAACCTGCAGTGGGACGACGCAGACGGGCCAGACGCCCAACGGAACGTTCGACGACTATCAGACGGCCTGCGGAAGCTACGCCACGACTTCTCGAGGGTCGGACAACGTCGCGGTTGGATCCGGCGCGTTTGCTACGGATGGCACGGGTCATATTGCCATTGGAGCAGGAACGAGCGCTTCCGGGACATCGAGCGGCGGGCTGGGGGCCGTCATCAATCAGCTGAATCTGGTAGCGACGCGAGCAAACTCGGCCGTGGGGTACCGGTCGCGGGCCGGGGGCGACGACTCGGGCAATACCGTGGTCGGCAGTTTTGCAGACGGTTCGGGTAACGGCAGTGTCAATGTCGCAATTGGAACGGGCGCCGCCAGCTATGGCTCGGGCAGCACCAACATCGCCATCGGCGGCGCCCGCGCCATCGGGGACGGCACCTCCAAAATCGCGATCGGCGACTATAGCGTCGCCGGGGGCAATAACAGTGTGGCGATGGGCTACAACGCCCGCGCCAACGGAAACTTTTCGGTCGCCATCGGGGCGGGCTCGACAGCGGACGGCGATTTCACCTTCTCGGTCGGCTCGTCCACCAACCGGAGACGGGTGGCCAATGTCGCAAATGGCGTGATCGTCGCCGGAAGCGCCGACGCCGTGACGGGAGGGCAGTTGTACGACACCAATCTGCGCGTGACCGCGCTGGAAAGCGGCGCCGCGAACGCGCTCGGTGTCGCCCAGACGGCTCAGCAAAGCGCCGACGCCGCGCAGGCGACCGCAAACACCGCATTGGCCGAGGCGTTCTACGCGCAGAACGTCGCAGAATTCGCCCAGGTTACGGCCGACACGGCCCGCGCTGAAGCGGCTGCGGCCCAGCAAACCGCGGACACGGCTATCGTGCGCGGCGATACCCTCGGTGGCAGCGTCGCCGCAGCCCTGGGGGGCGGCGCATCATATGACGCGGTCAACGCCATCGTCACCGCGCCGAGCTACGGCGTGGCCGGCGCCGTCTATAACAACGCCGGCGACGCTTTCGCGGCGATCAATCAGACCGGCATCAATCATTTCCGCACCGACGGCTCACTGGGCCTGGCCCAGGCGACGGGCGCCGGCTCGACCGCCATGGGCGGCGAGAGCGTAGCCTCGGGTGCTCGCTCCACGGCGGCGGGCGCTGGCGCTCAAGCAACGGGCGCCTCGTCCGTGGCCATGGGCGATACGGCCCGGGCCAACGCGGCCGGCGCTGTCGCAGTTGGTTTGAACTCGGCCGCGACGGGCTTGAACGCCATAGCCATCGGCAATGGCGCGAACGCCACCGGATCCGTCGCGGTGGGCGCGGGCGCCAGCGCGGCCAATGGCGGTGCGGCCTTCGGCGACGGATCGGTCGCCACCGGCGTGAATGCCACGGCCACGGGGCCGAACGCCCAGGCCTTGGCCGACAACAGCGCAGCCATCGGCTCCGGTTCGATCGCGACCCAGGCCAATACCGTATCGGTCGGCTCGGCGGCCAACCAGCGTCGTGTCACCAATGTTGCAGCGGGTACTGCGTCGACAGACGCGGCCAACGTCGGTCAGTTGGGTGCTGCCGGCTCCTCGGTTGCTCGCGCCTTGGGCGGCGGTGCCACGGCGGATGCGACGGGTGTGGTCAGCTCGCCGCGCTACGCGCTCTATATGGGCACGTTCGACAATGTGGGTTCGGCTCTCGACGCCCTGTCCACCTTCGCCACCGACGCCCGACTTGAGGCGCGGCGGGGCATCGCCGCCGCCATGGCGATGTCATCCGCCCCCATGCCGTCGGCGCCGGGTCGAACAAGCTGGACGGTCAATGCCGCGGAGTTCAATGGCGAGGCCGCGCTGGGCGGCTCCATCGCCCACCGGTTCGGGAGCGGCGAGCGGCCATTGGCGGTCTCGGCCGGCTTCTCCCACTCTGGCCGCGAGAGCGCGTTCCGGGTCGGGATGAGCGGAGAGTTCTGAGCGGCGGCAGCTCGGCTTCGCCTAGTGAAGGCCCAAAAAAATCGCCGCGCGGCCGGTTTTTCGGCGGGACCGCGATCTCCTGGAACAGAAACAGTTCCCGGGCCTGCAAAGCCTGAGCCGCGCCTGACAAGGCGCCCTTCGACACTGCCCGCTTCGCGGGTGGATCCAGACGGCCGACGCGCGTTCGTGGGCCCTCTTTCTCAAATCATTCCTGGAGGACCTGACATGACCCGACCCACTTCTTCGATCCTTTCCGCCCGAATCCGTCGCCTTGGCGCGGTCGGCCTGCTGGCCGGGGTGTCCGCCCTGGCGCTGCCTCACGCCGCCGCCGCCCAGGACGCCGGACCGGGCAGCGTGGTGACCACCTGTGTGACCAATCCGGGTGAAACCAGGCTGGCCTGCGGTCCCAACTCTACCGCAACCGGGTCATTCAGCACGGCCACTGGGGCGGACTCGGAGGCGAGCGGGGAAAACGGCACAGCCACGGGCGCCGACGCGACTGCAAGCGAAGGAAACAGCACGGCCACGGGATCCGCATCAACCGCGAGCGGGCTAGGCAGCACGGCCACAGGCGCCAACTCGGAGGCGAGCGGGGAAGGCAGCACGGCCACGGGCCTCGACGCGGAAGCGAGCGAGGCTTACAGCACGGCAACGGGCAGCGCCTCGACAGCGAGCGGGATGGAAAGCACAGCCACGGGCGCCGGATCGACCGCGAGCGGTTTCAGAAGCACGGCGACGGGCGCCCGCTCCGTCGCCACCGGGAATGCCGGCACCGCGGCGGGCGTTTTGTCGGAGGCCAGTGGGGTGGCCAGCACGGCCACGGGCGCCGGATCGGTCGCGAGTGGTGAACGCGCCACGGCGACTGGCGCCGGATCGACCGCGAGCGGGATTACCAGCACGGCCATGGGCGCCGACTCCACCGCGAGTGGGGACCTCAGCACAGCCACGGGCCAAAGATCGACAGCCAGCGGGTCTTCCAGCACCGCCACGGGGCGCCTCTCGACCGCGAGCGGGACACTCAGCACGGCCACCGGCGACTCCTCGACCGCGAGCGGCAGACGCAGCACGGCCACGGGCGTCGGCGCGACCGCGAGCGGAGAGTTCAGCACGGCGCTCGGAACCTTTTCCCAAGCCACGGGGACCAACTCCGTCGCCCTCGGTGAAGGATCGGTGGCCGATCAGGACGACACGGTCTCCATCGGCTCAGTCGGGGCGGAGCGCCGGATCGTCAACCTAGCCGACGGGATCGCCCCGTCAGACGCCGCCACCGTGGGCCAGATGACCACCGCCAATGCCGCGACGCTGGCCAGCGCCAACGCCTTCACCACCACCGAAGTGAGCGCGGCGGAGGCCCGGAGCCGCGTCTATGCCGACGATGGCGACGCCCGCACCCTGGCGTCGGCTCTCGCCTATACCGACACCGAGGCGATGCGTTTGTGGGAGGGCATGAACGGGCTGCGCGAACGGGCGGACTCCGGCACAGCGGCGGCTCTGGCCGCAGCCAACATCCCTCAGGCCTTCCAGCCCGGTCGCACGACCATTGGCGCTGGTCTGGGTTACTGGCGCGGTGAAAGCGCCATGTCGGTGGGGGCATCCCATCTTATGGGCGACGGTCGCGTGATCTTGCGCGGCAGCGCCACGCTAGCCCGCCGCGGCGGGTCCGGCGGAGGGGTTGGGATTGGGTTCACCTTCTAGGGAAAGACCGTCCCGCCCGGGCGCCGGTTGTCTTCAATGGGCCGGAACCCCGGGCGGCCATGAAAAGATCCTCGCCCCTCCGGGCGTCGCCTGGGACGACGGTTCGACGGCGACGAATGGCGACCGAGGGCGATTTCAGCCAGGCGATCTGCGGCCCCACCAAATGGTGGATGCACCAGCCCGGTCCGGCAGCCAGTCTGAAGCGCGACCGCGTCAACGCCTTTCCTTCAGCCATAAACCGAGAGCAAGTCGATGATTTCCGTGGACCGCAGATTATTCCTTGCAGGGCTGTCGACGCTGGCGGCCTCGCCGACATGGTCGCAAGTGCCTTCGGCTCTGACCGAACCGGCCGCGATCAAAGCCCATGTCCGCGGCTTGGTGGAAGAGTTCATAGCGCGGCTCCCCGGGGCACCCGGCTATGAGTCTCCGCAGGTGCGCATCGCCTTCACGCCGCAGCTGGCCTGGATCTCCTATGCGCGGCCGCATGTGATCCACATCGCGCCGTGGGAGCAACTGCCCGCCGGGTTCCAGGCCTTCTTCGCCTCGCTTCTCGACGATCCGACAGACCCGGCCGTGGCGGACTTCTATCGCGCGGGCTTCTACAGCTTCCTCGTGCCGCATGAGATGGCCCATTTCGTCGATTTCCAGAGGGGGCGCGGAACAGAGACGGACCAGCTCTACCAGAACGAACTGAGGGCCAACCGGGTCGCGGTGGCCTTATGGGCAGAGCGCCCGGGCGGAATGGACTGGCTCTCGGACTTCATCCCGACAATCCGGCGCGCCCGGGCCCGCCTGCCGGTCCCGGTACCCGACGATGAGGATCCGCCAGCGTTCTTCAACGCCAACTATGAGACACTCGGTGCAGATCCGGCGGTCTACGCCTGGTTCCAGTACGGCATGTTTCTGGAAGCCTGGCGGCGGCGCGGCGAAACAGATTTCGCGGCGCTGGTCGGGGCGGTGTGATGCGGGTCGCCTCCGTCATCTGGCGTCTGGCCCGCATCCTGTTCGGCCTCTTCTTCATCTATGCGCCGGTCATGGTGCTGGTCCGCCACGGCGGTCGAAATCCGCCCGAGACCGTTCGGGCGGCGGAAGACTTCGTCCGGGCCCTGGACCGTACCGGGTTCATGAACCCCCTGATCATGATCACGATGGCGATCGGCGGGCTGGCCATGCTGTTTCATCGCACGGCGCCGCTCGGGCTTGTGGTCTTGGGCCCCAATGTCGCGGTTATCGTCCTTTTCCACTGGGTCCTGTCGGGAAATATCGTGTGGGGAACGGTCTGGGGCCTCTGGTTTCTGGCGCTGACGTGGCGCTACAGAGCCGCGCTTTATCGGCTGGCGGAACCGATGAATCCGGCCGAGGGGGCTCGATAATGATCGGGTCGCCTGTGGCCGATGCTGCGCGTTCGGGGCGCGTGTCGTCGTCCCAGGGCGCTCCGATCGCCCGGCGCCCCCGTCCAGGCAAGCTTTCCTCCAAGACCCTTTTCAGGAGATGACCATGTTGAAGATCGCGCACACGGCATTGGCCCTTTTCGTCCTGGCCGGGCTGGGCCCTCCCGCAACCGCCGCACCCGCCCAGCCCCGGACACAGCAGGTTGAGACAGCCGCCCTGAGCGTGTCTGATCCCGCCGCCCTGACGGTCCTGTTCGAGGAGACCTGGAACCGGCATGACATGGAGGCCTATGGCCAGCTGTTCCACGAAGACGCGGACTTCGTGAACCGCTTCGGCGGGCACTACGCAGGACGTGATGAGATCATCCTGCGTCACCGTGAAATCCACGACACGATCTACAGTGACTCGACCTTAGCGGTCGACGCGCCGGAGGTGACACCCATTTCCAGCGATGCGGTCATTCTGCGGTTCTACATGCGTCTGACGGCGGGAGCGGCTCATCCGGCAGGGCCTCATCAGGCGGATGCGCTGATGCTGGCTGTGGCCACGCGTAAGGACGGGGTCTGGCGCGTTCAAGCGGCGCAGAACACCACGCTCATCGGCCTCGATGGCCAGCCGATGTTGAGAACGCTGCCTTGAACGACATTCTCTCGACCGTGACGGCTGGCACAACCGCTGAGGACTGTGGTCGGCGGGTTCAGTCCCGCCTGAAGACCGAAAAGCAGACGTCCATATCCCGGACCGCGTGGCGGAATGTCGTGTATCCGCTGGCGAACCAGTGTCCGCTTCTGGCGCGTTGCCGCCATGCCGTTCAAGAACCGTCCGGGCTGGCTCGGTCCCGTCTGCCAAGCCGGCGTGGCCACGCTCTAGGCCCCGGCTGGCGGATCGGGCGAGTGCTGCATCAGGCATTGAGCGGGCCCATTGTCATGAGCTGCCGGACCAGTCGCGTCCCATGGCAAAAGCGATCGTCCGGTAAAGGCGGGCCGCTCACCGGAACTCAGCGGCTCTTTCCTCACGCTCTGCGTCAGGGACGAGGGCGAGCGACCGCGCCGGGGCTCCGGTCGCCTCGCGCACCCGCGGCGCGCTGACCAACAGGGTCGCGCCCGTCGCCGGCAGGGGGCCAAGGTTCGTCACCCCTTCCAGAGCCCAGCGGCCCCGCCCGAGCAAGGCCCGAAAGGCGGCGTAGGTGTGGTCCGCCCTGGGGTCGAGGGATAGGGTGGCGACCGCGACGTCCCAGGCGCGCCTCTCTGTTGCGAGGAAAATCGCAGTCTTCGGTCCGATCCCGGGAAAAAGTCTGGCGCCGTCATTGTCCAGCCCGACATGGCTGTGGTCGCCTATCCGTCGCTCCCAACCGGCGTAGAGGCGATGACGGCGCGTTTCTGCACCCTTTTGGGGACCGCCTCTAACGCGAGGATGTGTTCGACGGTCAGGAGCACGTCACGATCAGCCGCCGCCCCGGCGCGGAGTCGAGCACCCCGATCGGGATGAGGAGGTCTAGAGGCCCACGCGCGTCCAGCCCCGCGCCGCCGGGGGCGAAATGGTTCGGCCCATCGATCTGGGACCCCTGGTGCTCGTAAATGCGCCAAGCGTTAGCGGCCATGCCGTTTCGGTCAATCTTAGCCGATGGGCTGCAGCGAGAACGCGAAGGTCACGCCGGAAGTGCGGATGAAGGGAAAGTCCGGGTCAAGCGGATGCGTGGAGTTGATGGGATGGCGGACGGCCTGCCGGACTCCACGCTCGCAGAGCCAACGACGGGAAGGCCGGCGCGTCAGCGAAGGCTCGCCGGCGCCGGCCTTGGCTGGCTTTGGGCGGCATAGAGATCCAGCAAAACGCGGGTGACGCCATTGGTCCATCCGAACCCGTCCTGGAGCGGATACTCGCCGCCGCCGCCGGGGCGCTGGGTTTCAATATCGTATTTCTCGAGCATCTTGCCGGTCTCGCCATAGACCCGGTCCACTGTCCGGAGCCATCGCCCGCCGATCCGCTCGGCGAGGCCGTCATGGCCGTACCGCCGCAGTCCCTCGACGCCCACCCACTGTAGCGGAGCCCAGCCATTGGGACTGTCCCACTGCTGGCCTGTGTCCACGGTCGTCGTCCGCAGTCCGCCCGGCGCCAGCAGCTGCGTCTCTACAAGGGCGGCGATGCCTGCGGCCTGATCGGGCGTCGCAAGACCGACGAACAACGGATAGAGGGCCGCGGCCGAGATGTGCGGGGTCATCTGTCCGGACCTGCGGTCCCAGTCGCCGAACCGGCGCGCCGGGGCGCTCCATAGATACCGGTCCATGGCTCGGCGGCGCTCCCCTGCCATGGCGTCGTACTCGGCGACGCAGGTGGCGTCGGCCAGTTCGCGACAGTGCGCGGCGATGGTTCGCTCGAGGCTCCAGAGCAGGCTGTTGAGGTCGATGGGCACAATGTCGGTGGTCTGGATCGTGGCCAGGTCCCGGGGATCGTCGAGCCAGCGCGAACTGAAGTCCCAACCGCTCTCCGCGCCGGAGCGAAGCTCGCGATAGACCTCCGCCGCCGGACGTCGCGGAGCCTGTTTGGCCGTCGCCACATCCTCGGCCCAGGACTCGTCGCGGGGCGTCTCCCGGGCGTCCCGGTAGCGGTTGAGCAGCGAACCGTCCGGCATGCGCACGACATGGTCGCAATCCCCCGCGGTCCGGGCGCAGGCGGCCCCTGACATCCAGAACGCATGCTCACCGCGCAGGGCCGATAACTGCCGCCGGCGGCTGGCGGGGTCCCGACGATCGGACAGGCCGACCATCAGGGCGAAGAACGGCGGCTGGGAACGGCTGAGGTAGTAGGTTCGCGCGCCGTTGGGGATGTGTCCGTATCGGGCGATGAGCGTTTCAAAATTCTCGATCATCGACTCGACGAGGGCGTCCTGGCCGTCCGCCTTGAGACCGAGCATGGTGAAGTAGCTGTCCCAGTAATAGATCTCGCGGAACCGGCCGCCCGGCACGACATAGGGGGCGGGCAGGGCGAGGGCGGACGAGCCCGGCGCCGGCTCAAGCGCCGGGCGGGTCAGGACGGGCCACAGGGCGGCGATGTGCTCGCGCAGCGGCAGGCCGTCTGCGACCACGGGGGCGGCCGTCTCCCCCTCTTGGCCCGGGACCCCAAACCGCGCTTCCACGAACCTCCGCAGCGCCGCTTCGTCCACCGGCGGCTGCGCTGCGTACTCCGCGATGATCTGCTGGACGGACAGCCGCGGCGTGGCGTCGACAAAGGTCTTGCTGTCCGCGAAGATGCGACGGCCCTGCACGGCCTCGAACAGCCGTCCGTACAGATCCGCGGGGCTCTCTGCCCGTTCCTGGGCCACGAGGGGGGAGGCGGCGAGAAGGGCGGCCAGGACGACCGCGAGACCTGAGTTCCTGAACAGCATCCGGTCGCTCCGTGTTCGTCGTCGAAGAAAAAAGCCCTTCACCCCACGATCGGAGGCGAAGGGCAGGCTTCAGGAGCCGGCTGTGGGATTAGGTTGCGCCGCAGGCGCGCCGAGGTGTTTGTCGAAGAAGGCGGTGATCAGGCCGAAGGCTTCGCCAGATTCCGGCAGTTCGGCCCAGACGAAGAAGGCGTGGCCCAGGCCGTCGAAGAGGTAGAGGTCCGACTCGACGCCTGCGGCGGCCAGCCGGCGGTGCATGGTGGTCAGGGCCGAGACGGCGAAATCGCGGCCGCCGGCCAGCAGCAGGGTCGGAGGGAAGCGGGCGAGAACGGCCCTGACGGTCGCGGGATAGGCCTGCGGGTCGGTCAGGGGCACGCCGTCCATGTACGGATTTGGGATGCCGATGGCATCGGCCGCGGCCGGCGGCGGGACTGGCGCACCGGTCGCCAGTGGACCGAGGAAGATGCTGTCGCCGCCGTAGCCGGAGCCGGTCCCGCAGAAGGTGCCGATGGCCCCGGGCGCCGGCAGCCCGTGGGTCTGGAACCAGGCCGTGGCCTGGGCCACCACGACGCCGCCGGCGGAGCAGCCGTACAGGCCGATGTTCTCCGGCCGGTAGGTCTTGAGCAGTTCGCGATAGACCGCCGCGACGTCCTCGGACGCGGCCGGATAGCGATGCTCGGGCGCGAGACGATAGTCGACGGCCACCACCTTGATCCGGCCCACGGCGGCGATGGGGATCGCCTCGACCAAGGCGCCGCTGCCCGATCCCCACATCCAGGCGCCGCCGTGAACATTGATCAGCACGCGGTCGGCGTTCGTCTCCGGGGTCCCGTCGACCGGCGTAACGATGTCGACGGGGACGCCGCCGAGGGTTTCGCGGACTTCGCGGGTCGAATAGCGCGCCCGCATCTCCGCGAGCCGGTCGTCGTTGTAGCGGCCGTAGTGTTCGCGCGCCCTGGCGATGTCGGTCCCGAACGCGAACGGCGGCTCGCGCATCTGCCGGTCCGCCAGGGCGCGGGCCTCCGGACTGGCGAAGTTGGAGAAGGGCAGGACGAAGGCCGGCGCCTCGACCGTCGCGGGGGGCGGCGCGGTCTGCGCGAGCACAGGTCCCGCAAGGAGCGACAAGACCGGGAGGAGGCGGGCAAGGTCGTGAAGTGCGGGCATCGGCTACGGACCTTTCCAGCGGGCCAGATCGGCGCGCGCGATCTCGCCGAGAATGCGCGCGCTGGGTTTGATCGTACGCGCGAAGGTCGTCCGGTCGACCGCCACCAGTCCGAATTTGGGACCATAACCCGAGAACCACTCGAAATTGT
Source organism: uncultured Brevundimonas sp. (assembly GCA_964527675.1). Taxonomy (GTDB): domain Bacteria; phylum Pseudomonadota; class Alphaproteobacteria; order Caulobacterales; family Caulobacteraceae; genus Brevundimonas. Next base: position 13,466 of record CAZGPS010000010.1, read on the forward strand.
CGAGCAGCGACCAGTGCAGATAGCCGATTACGGGAAGGCCGTCGGCGCGAGCCGCCAGGACCGCGGCCGTCGCCGCCGGTATGAAGCGGGCGCGCTGGGCGTCGTCTTCGGTGGCCAGGCCATTCTCGGTGACCAGGATCGGCCTGCCGGTCCGGGCGTGGGCGTAGCGGATCGAGGCGCCGATCGCCTCTGGGTAGAATTCGTCGCCGGTCTGCGTCTGTTCCTGACCTTCGGGAGACGGAAGCGGACCTTCGGGACCAATCAGGCTTCGGCCGTAGGTCTGAACGCCGAGGAAGTCGTCCTCGCGGGCGACGGCGAAGAAGGGCGCATAGACCGCCGCCCGCTTCTCTTCGAGTCGGCTGTCCGGCCCGATCGCCTGGTCGTCGGGGATGGCCAGGGTCATGCCGACGGGCAGGTCCGGTCGGACCGCCTTGATCGCCACTCTGGCGAGACGGTGCGCCTCAAGAACCGGCGCGACCATGGCCGAGGCGTCGCCGGCGTTGAGCAGGGAGAAGCGGTCCGACCCGCTGGCCTGGGCCGCGGCGGCGAGCATGGCGTCCATGGTCCCACTCACGCCCTGGTCCGGCGCCTTGCCCCACTCGCCGAGCAGCTGAAGGTTCGGTTCGTTGAAGGTGATGGCGTGACTGACGCCGTCGCCAAGGGCGCGGATCACCCTTTCGCAGTGGCGCGCGAAGGCCTTGGGCGCCCCGGCATGCAGCCAGCCGCCCCGGGCCGCGAACCACCGCGGCGAAGTGAAGTGACTGAGGGTGACGACGGGCGACAGGCCCGCCCTTACGCAGCCGTCGACCATGCGCCGGTAGTGGGCCAGAGCGGCGAGCGAGAACTGGCCCTCGGCCGGTTCGATGCGCGACCACTCCACGGAGAAGCGGTAGGCGTTCAGGTTCAGGGACCGAACGATTTCCACGTCTTCCGGCCAGCGCTCGAAACTGTCGCAGGCGTCTCCCGAGGGCTCCCTGAACAGGGTCGGCTTGACCTGCTCCAGCAGCCAGATATCGCTGGCGACATTGTTCCCCTCGACTTGGTGGCCGGCCGTGGAGGCCCCCCACAAGAAGGGCTGTGTCGCCGGATTCGTCGCGGAGGTCGGGATCTGGGCGAATGCCCGGGCGGACGCGCCGAGGGCGAGGGCTGCGGAGCCGGCGGCGAGCAATCCGCGGCGGCTGGGATCAGGCGGGGGCATGGGGGACTCCGCTGTCGAGAACATCCTGGCCCAGACGCAGACGCAGGGCCTTCTTGTCGATCTTGCCGACGCTGGTCAGCGGCAGGGCGTCGATCACGATCAGTCGATCTGGAATGGCCCAGCGACTGATACGGCCTTGCGCGGCCATCGGCGTCATCCGCGCCCTGAGGGTTTGGAGGTCCGGGTCACGGCCGGGGCGGGCCACGACGAACAGTACCGGCCGCTCGCCCCAGCGCGCGTCCGGCGCCCCGACCACCGCCGCCTCGGCGATATCGGGGTCGCCCAGGGCGAGGTTTTCAATTTCGGTCGAGGACACCCATTCTCCGCCGGTCTTGATGACGTCCTTCAGTCGGTCTCGGATTACGATGTCGCCCTGCGGCTCCTGGCTGGCGACGTCCTGGGTATGAAGCCATCCTCCTGACCAGAGGGCGGCTCCCGCCTCAGGACTGTTGACGTAGCTCTGGGTCAGCCAAGGGGCGCGGACGACGATCTCGCCCTGTGCAACGCCGTCTGCAGGCGCGGGTCGACCGTCCTCTCCGTTGAGCTGGATCTGGACAAGGGGGATCGCGCGGCCGGCCCAACGCCGTGTGGTCTCCGGGGCGCGGCCGTCCTCGGGGTCGTGTCGGGATAGGGTCAGCACGGGAGCCGTTTCCGACATCCCATAGCCCGCGACCACCGTGATCCCGTGTTTCTCGGCGGCGAGCAGGAGGGTTTCGGGTAGAGCCGAGCCGCCGATAATGATCGTCCACGGGTCCAGCCTTTCACCTGGTCCGGCCTCGTCCAGCATCATCTGGAGAACCGTCGGAACACAGTGGGAATAGGTGACGCCTTCGTCCCGCTTTAGATCAAGCAGGCGTGAGGGAATGTAGCGGCCCGGATAGACCTGCTTCAGCCCGAGGAGGGTCGCCAGGTACGGGAGGCCCCAGGCATGGACGTGGAACATGGGCGTCACGGGCATGTAGACGGATTCCCGCCACAGGCCCTGCTCGACTGGCTGCTGCCCCATCGCCAGCCCCACGGCCAGGGTGTGGAGAACCAACTGGCGGTGGCTGAAGGTCACCGCCTTGGGCACGCCCGTCGTCCCGGTCGTGTGAAAGGTCGTGGCGAGGGCGTTCTCGTCGAAATCGACGAACGAAAAGACCTCTCCTGACGCACCGATAAGCGTCTCGTAGTCGCTCGCGACCTCGGTGAAGGGGGCGGGCTCTCCGTCGTGGCAGGTGATGATCATGCAATCCGCGGCGAGCGCCGGGCGCAGAGCGGCCAGGGCTTCGGCGAAGTCGGCGTGGACGATGATCGCCGAAGGCCGGGTGTCGCCGATGGTATACGCGATTTCATCCCGCGCGAGGCGCACGTTCACGGTCTGCAGGACCGCGCCCATCATCGGGACGGCGAAATAGGCCTCCAGATAGCGGTGGCTGTCCCAGTCCATGACGGCGACGACGTCGCCTTGCCCGACCCCGTGGTCGGCCAGCACGGCGGCGAGCCGGCCGATACGGTACTCAAGGTCGCCGTAGCCGTGACGACGACCGTCAGAGCCGACGATCTCTTGGCCCGAACGCGTATCCAGGGCGCTGCGAAGCAGATGCCGGATCAGGAGAGGATAGGCGTAGGCGTCGGGGGCCGGCGAAGCGAAACGAAGCGGCATCCGGATCAGCCTGCGGGCGGCGGCAACACCGGAACCGCCGGCTTCTGTCCCGTGGTCGTCCAGGTCCGCAGAGCGTCCCAGGCGGTGACCAGCTGTTCGGGGGTGAAGCCGCAGTGGGCGATGCCGCTCAGGCCCGTGCCGGGCAGGGGCGTGCGGATTTCCGGCACGGTGATGGCCAGCAGATTGCCCCCGTTTCCGGCGGCCTCAGTCTTGCGGATCAGACCGTCGAACTGGCTGTAGGGCACCAGGCTGTCGATGCGGTTGTGGATCGCGACCAGCGGCGTGGTGAACCGTCCGGTGGACCGGCGCCAGCGATCTGCATAGGCGACCGCGGCCGGATCGGCGCGCACGCGGCCGATCTCCCGATTGAGGGCGGTGGCTTCCTCGGCGGTCAGCAGGGGGCTGGTGTAGACCTTCGCGCTGTTATCGTAGATTCCGCCGCCGAAGGTGGCGTTCATGTCGTCCATGCCGAGCGAGATGGTCATGATCGGCACGATGAAGGAGGCGGGCTCGGGGGTCACGCCGGTGATCGAGGCGATACGGGCGATGATCAGGGCCTCGCGGCCATTCGGATCGGCCTCGGCCGCCTTGAACAGGGCGGCGATCGGATCGGCGATCCGCTTCATCTGGATCAGCCGGTGCGCGTCGCCGAGCGGGCCGACCGCGGCCGAATTGATCGGCGACAGGGCGGATTTGGTGAGATCGGTCTCGCCAGGCAGGGCATAGTCCGTGCCGCCGGTGAAATAGGCGTAGAGGGCGCGCAGGTCGATCAGCAGCCCGACCTCGTCGGTCCAGTTGTCGACGAGACCGCATCCGGAAAGGGCGCCGGCGAAGGCGGTCGGCCGGGTCTCGATGATGGCGAGCACGATGTTGCCGCCCATCGATCCCCCAGCGACATAGGCCCGGTCGACGCCGGCCCGGCCGAGGAAGGCGCGAAGGCGCAGCGTGTTCTCGACCGCGGATTCGACACCGACGCCGGCCTTGTCGAAATCGCTGTGGGCGATGGCGAAGCCTTGGGCGTAGGCGCCCTTCATCAGGCCGCCGGAGGGATCCTTGTCGGCGGGATCCTCCGATACCCTGATCGCGCTGCCCGGCAAGGAATAGCCGTGGGCGAATACCAGGGCCTGGCCGTTCCAATTGGCGGGGACCGCCATGGCGAAGTGATCGCCTTCGAGACGCCCGTTCAGGGTGAAGCCGCCGTCATCGCGCGCCTTCACGTCAAGGTCCGTCGCCTCGGCGGATCGCGCCCGCTCGACGAAGCGGTTCTGGGCCGGGGCCAGGTCGCTGCTCGCGGCGGTGCTGCAGCCGGCGGCGACCAGGGCCGCCGCCGCCAGGGCGGCGAGGGCGACGGACCGGTCGGACCGTGTGATGCGAAGGTTCATTGATCCGCTCCTCACCAGCTGTAGCGCAGGGTCGCGCCATACATCCGGGGATCGCCGAAGGCCGCCCCGACCAGGCCGGTGGTGTTGTAGGTGGCGTTGGAGGTCACCCGGTATTCCTCGTCCGTGACGTTGGTCGCATAGACCGACAGCCCGACATCCGATCCGCCGATGTGATCCCAGTCGGCTCGCAGGTTCAGCAAGCCATAGGCCGGAATGATCCCGAACGGCTGCAGGTCGGACGAAACCTGCTGGTCGTCCTGCCAGCCGTAGGAGGCGCGCAGGCTGACGTCGCCCATCGTCGATGGGACGGGCAGGAAGAGCTTGGCGTCCAGGCTGTACTTGTTCTTCGGAACGTACTGGAACGGGAAGCCGCTGCGGTCGACGCCGAGGCCGTCGATGTATTTGTCGTAGCTCGCGTCATTGTAGGAATAGGTCGCCGTGAGCGTCAGGGCGTCGAAGGGCTGGATCACGCCCTCGAACTCGAACCCCTTGACGGTCGCTTCGGCGGCGTTGGTGATCAGCTGGGTGTTGAATCCCCCGATCAGGGCGTAGTCGCTGCGCTGGATGTCCTCATACTTCATGTAGAAGGCCGAGACGTTCGTACGGGCGTTGATACCGGACGCGGACCAGTCGTGCTTGAGCCCGATCTCGCCGTCGGTGACCGTCTCCGGTCGGACCCGGAACAGGGGGCTGGTGGCGCTGACCAGCAGGACCGAGGGGTTGATGCCGCCGCTCTTGTAGCCGTGCCGCGTCACGCCGTAGATCAGGGTGTCGGGCGACGGCTGCCAGTCGAGGCCCAGCTGCCAGGTGTCGCCGTCGCTTTCGCCATCGAAGGCGCGGCTGCAGTTGGGGAAGGCGAAGCCGGGGTTGGTCCCGCAGGCGTTTGCGAACTGCGGAATGTAGATGCTGATGTCGCCGCCGAACTCGTCCCACGTGTAGCGATAGCCGGCGTTGGCGGTCAGGGTCTCGGTGAGCTCATAAGTGAACTGGCCGTAGATCGCCCTGGACGTGTCGTTGGCGTGGGCGCTGTCCTGGACGAGGCTGACGGCGCCCAGATTGGTCTGCTGGACGAAGGTCAGTGGCTCGGGCGTCGATGTGTCCGAGTAGAAGACGCCGGTCTGGAAGGTCAGGCGACCGAGTTCGAAACGGGCCTGCAACTCCTCGGTCCACGTCTCGCTGTTTGCGTTCCATTGGCCGGGCAGGGCGCCATTCAGGTCATTGATCACCAGGGTCGAGGCATCGCCGTCCGAGGCGAAATCGCCGCGGTTGCGCGTGTAGCTGACAACGTTCTTGAGCGTGATCGCGTCCGTCAGCTGGAAGGTGGTGTTATTGAGCGCCAGCAGGGTCCGGTTGACGTTGCGGGTGTTGGCGCTCAGCGCGATGCGGTCGTTGCCCCGGGCTTGTTGAGCCGCCAGCAGGGGAGTCAGCAGGACGGCGGCCGGACCGGCCGGATTGACGGCCAGCAGCACCGTGCCGGGGCCGTGCTCGTCGATATCGACGTAGTTCACTGCCGTATAGCTGCTGATCCGGTCATTAGGCTGGAACAGCAGGCCCGCGCGCAGGCTGAAATTGTTGCGGTCGTTATAGTCGCGGCCGGTGTTGATGTCGGTCACGAAGCCGTCGCGCTGGTCGAACTGGCCAGCCAGACGAAGCGACACGGTATCGCTCAGCGGCAGGGTGACGGCGCCCCGGCCGCCGCGACGGCTGAAGTTTCCGATCGTGCCCTCGATATAGCCGTCGCGCTCGAAGCCGGGCTTGACCGGATCCAGAAGCACGGCGCCGCCCGTGGTGTTGCGACCAAACAGGGTGCCCTGCGGGCCCTTCAACACCTGCACCGACTGCAGGTCGAACAGCAGGCCGGGACCGCTGGCGGTCGAGGGGACTTCCGCGAAATAGGCGACGACGCCGGGGCCGCCCCCGGTGCCCAGGCTGCCAATGCCGCCGATGCCGCGGATCGTGTAGTTCTCCTGATTGCGGTTGGTGTTGCCGACGACGCTGAGCGACGGCGTGAAGTTCTGCAGGTCGGTGCCGGTCTCAATGCCGCGCTGGCGCAGGCCTTCCTGGCTGAAAGCGGTGACCGCAACGGGAACGTCCTGAATGTTTTCTTCAGTCCGGCGGGCGGTGACGACGATTTCGTCGAGCACGGCGGCCTGCGGATCCGGGGCGGGCGGCGTCTGCGCCTGGACCGAGCCGGCGGCGAAAGCGAGGGCGAGCGTGCTCACGCCCATCATGATGGTCTGCCGCATCTGCGGTCCCTTTCCCTATGTCATCGGCCGGCTTGATGTCGGCTCTCTGATGTTCGGCGATCGAACAGAGGGATTAAGACCAGGGCGCATTTTAACGTCAACAAACTTTATTCCAGAAAAAATAAAGAAGTGACTGTGCTGGCGTCGACCGCATGATTTGCCTATCAACCGGGGAGGGCAAACCAGCGAACAAAACTCCATGAGCGACGGAACCGACATCGCGGACGAGACCCGTCCGGCTCGCAAGCCCACGAAGCGCCCGACCCGACGCCCGCAGTCCGAACGGCGCGAGGAGGCCACCAATACGATCATGGACGCGGCGGAACGGCTGTTCGCCCTGCACGGCCGAGACGGGGTCACGCTCAAGGCCATCGCGGCGGCGGCCGGCGTCGACACCGCTCTTATCCATTACTATTTCGGCGACAAGGACGGCGTGTTCCGAAAGGTCTTCGCCCGGCGTTCGGTCGAGGTGAACGCCGCCCGCGTCGCGGCGATGGACGCTTATGAAGCGCGGGTCGGGGCGAACAAGACCATCGAGGGCGTGCTCGATGTCTTCCTGCGTCCGATCTACGAAACCATCATCGAGAAGGGGGAGGGCTGGGTTTATTTTGCGGCCATCGTCGGCCACGCGAACGCCTCCCATTTCGGCGGCAAGGACGTCATGGCCGAAAACTTCGACCCCATCGTGCACCGTTTCATCGGCATGCTGAAAGAGCTGGCGCCCCAAGCGTCGCCTGAACGCATCTTCTGGTTTTTCGATCTGGTGTCTTCGAGCCTGACCCACGGTCTGGCCCAGACGGGGCGGATCGACGACGTCTCCGACGGCCTTTGCCAGTCCTCGGACCTGGCTTCCGCCCTTGAAACGATGATCGCCGTCTTCAGCGCGGGATTCGCGGCCGTGAAGCGCTAGACGGGCCCCGGTCGCCCGGCAAAAGGACCAGACGCTCGCCGCCCGCGGCGACCCAATGCGACCGAAGTCATATGATCAGCCGCCCGCCTCTATTGGTCCCCTGCGGGAGGTCGTCGAGCAATCACTGCGCGCCTCGGTCAGCCCATCCGTTCAGCAATCTGATGACGTCGAGGAAGATCGCGCCGCGCAGCCGCCCAGGAAAATTCGCAGGGCAAAGCCGATCCGGTCGTCGATGTCGTTCATTTGGCGCGGCACGTCGAGGCCGAGGGCCGTATCGTGCATCGGCTCGGAAAAGGTCATCGCCAAGAGCGTCCTGGCCGCCCGGTCCGCATCCGACACCACGATCTCGCCAGCAGCGCATCCCTCACGCAGAATGTCTGCCAGCGGCGCGATCACGCCGCGCGCCATTGCGTCTGCGTATCCATCGGCGATCTGGGGGAAGCGGATGCCGTCGCGCATCATCACCCGGTAGAAGGCGATGCCGTCATCGGACAGGGCCAGCGCGCCGAACCCGAACAGCAAGAGCCGGAGCCGCTCGGCGCAGGCCATGCCGGGCGGAGCGGCGGACCGCGCGGGATAAATGCTGGCGCCTAACCGGTCCTCTGCGGTCGAGAGGAACAGGTCCTCCTTCGACGAGACGAACCGGTAGACAGTCTTTTTCGACATCCCCGCCGCGCGTGCGATGCGGCCGATGTTGGCGCCTTCGAAGCCCCGCGCCGCAAATTCATCGATCGCGGCCCGTCTCAGTCTCTCCAAGCTTCTGACCTCATCCAGCGCTTCCACAGACCGTCCTCTCCTTGAAGAGCGCCAATCCCACGCCATGTGGGTGGAAACCCTCTGGTTTCCACAGCGTTGGGAACGGGAACGGGAATGCCGTCTTGCGGCGTCCCTGTCCACCAACACCGCCGAGCCGGCGCGCAGGAAGAAGGACTGATGTCAGTGTCGATACCTCAACCCCGCGGCCTCCCTCTGATTGGCAACATCGCCGACATCGACCGCAACGCGCCCGTGCAGAGCATGATGCGCCTGGCGCGGATTCACGGGCCGTTCTTCCGGATGAGCTTCTTCGGCCGGGAGGTCTATATCGCGGGCTCGCAGGCCCTGGTCGATGAGCTCTGCGATGAAAGCCGATTCCAGAAGGCGCTGCACCCGCCGCTCAAGGAGCTCCGGGCGCTGGCCGGCGACGCGCTGTTCACGGCCTATACGGACGAGCCGAACTGGGAGAAGGCGCATCGCCTCCTGATGCCGGCGTTCGGCCCGGTGGGCGTGCGCGGCATGTTCGACCGTATGCTCGATATCGCCGAGCAGATGTTCGTCCGCTGGGAACGGTTCGGCCCGGATGCGACCATTGACGTGGCCGACAACATGACCCGGCTGACGCTCGATACGATCGCCTTGTGCGCCTTCGACTACCGGTTCAACAGCTTCTACCAGGATGAGATGCATCCTTTCGTCGCGGCGATGGTGCGTGCGCTTGAGGACGCCGGCCAGCGCGCACAGCGCCCCGAGCTGATCAACAACCTGATGGTCCGCTCCAGGCAGCGCCTCGCCGCCGATCAGGCGGTTCTGGACGGCGTCGCGCGGCAACTCGTCGATGAACGCCGTCGCGATCCCGTGCGTGGCGGCAAGCCGGATCTGCTCGACATCATGCTCGACGGCGCCGACCCGGTGACCGGCGAAAAGCTGAGCGATGAGAACATCATTCATCAGATGATCACCTTCCTGGTCGCGGGGCACGAGACGACCAGCGGCCTGCTGTCCTTCGCCACCCACCTGCTGCTGGAAAACCCTGAGGTCCTGCACGAAGCGCGGCGCTTGATCGACGAGGTGCTCGGTTCCGAACCCCCGCGGATCGAGGATCTCGACAAGCTGCGCTACATCGACCAGATCCTGATGGAGACCCTGCGGATCTGGCCGACCGCACCGGCCTTTGCCGTGACGCCGACCGCCCCGACCGTGATCGGCGGCCAGTATCCGCTTGAGCCAGGCGATCTTGTGCTGGTGCTCGAGCCCATCCTTCACCGCGACCCCGCCGTGTGGGGAGCGGATGTCGAAGCCTTCCGGCCAGAGCGGTTCGCGGCCGACGCCATGGCGGCGCTGCCGGCCAATGCATGGAAGCCGTTCGGCAACGGCAAGCGGGCGTGCATCGGCCGCGCCTTCGCCCTGCAGGAAGCGAAGCTGGTCCTGACCATGATGCTGCAACGCTTCGACTTGGCATTGGTCGATCCCGGCAACCGCCTCGAAGTGGTCGAGACGCTGACCCTGAAGCCGCACGGCCTGAGGGTTCGGGCGCGACGTCGCGACCTCGCGGCGCCGCGTCGGCGCAGTCTCCCGTCGGCGACGCCGCCCCGTCCGCTCACGCAGGCGAAGCCCGAGCCGGCGCCGGGCGCGCCACAGTTGCTGGTCCTGTTCGGGAGCAATACCGGAACAGCGGAGGCCTTTGCGGCGCGGATCGCGAACGAGGCGGCGGACCATGGCTTCGCGCCCGTCCTCGCGGCGCTGGACGATTACGCCGGCAAACTTCCCGACCAGGGCGCGCTGGTCGTGGTCACCGCATCCTACGAGGGGCAGCCGCCCGACAATGCCGGGCAGTTCGTGGCATGGGCGGAGCAGTTGGGGGCGGACTCCCTGGGCAACCTTGGCTTTGCGGTCTTCGGTTGCGGCAATCGCCAATGGTCGCGGACCTATCAGGCCGTTCCCAAGCGCGTCGACGCGGCGCTGGAGAAGGCCGGCGCGGCGCGGGTCAGCGAACGGGGCGAAGGCGATGCCGACAGCGACCTGTTTGGCGCCTTCGACGCCTGGCTGCCGAAGCTGTGGGAAAATCTCGGCGTGACATTCGGACAGGCGCGCGGCGCCGACGTAACCGACACTTCGCTGAGGGTGGACGTCCTGCGCAACGCCCGCACCGAGGCGTTGCGGCTTGCCGAGATGGATCAGGCGACGGTCGTCGAGAATCGCGAACTGGTCGCGATCGACGCCCCCGGCGCGCGATCCAAGCGCCATATCGAAATCGCCCTGCCGTCGGGCATGACCTACCGGTCGGGCGACTACCTCGCCGTGCTGGCGCGCAACCCGGACGCGCTGATCGACCGGGTGCTGCGCCGGTTCGCCTTGCCCGCCGATGCCCAGCTTATGCTGGAGCGCCCCGGAGCAAACCAGGGTGGAGCCTTGCCGCTCGGCCGACCGGTCGCAGCCATCGATCTGCTCGCCAACTATGTCGAACTCAGCCAGCCGGCGACCCGCGCCCAGGTAAAAGCGCTCGCGGCCGCGACCCGCTGTCCGCCGGAAAGAACGCCGCTGGAGAGGCTGGCCGGGGACGAGTATGAGGCGGAGGTTCTTGGCCTGCGGGTCAGCGTGATCGATCTGCTCGATCGCTTCCAGTCCTGCGAACTCTCGCTCGCCGCCTATCTGGCCATGCTGCCTCCGCTGCGGGCGCGACAGTATTCGATCTCGTCGAGCCCGCTATGGCGCGAGGATCACGTCACCCTGACCTTGGCCGTGCTCGACCAGCCGGCCCATTCGGGTATCGGTCGTTTCCAGGGCGTCGCCTCGACCTATCTCGCCGGGCTGGAGGCCGGCGCGCGGCTTTCGGTCGTCGTGCGCCCTTCGCACGTGGCCTTTCATCCGCCGGAAGATCCCCGGACCCCGATCGTCCTCGTCTGCGCCGGCACGGGCATCGCGCCGTTTCGCGGCTTCCTGCAGGAACGCGCCATCCAGAAGGCGGCGGGTCAGGCCGTCGGATCGGCCTTGCTCTTCTTCGGCGTCGATCACCCGGAGGTGGATTTCCTCTACCGCGACGAACTGGCCCGGTGGCAAGAGGGCGGCGTGGTCGAGGTGATGACGGCCTTCTCAGCGGCTCCCGAAGGCGACATCACCTATGTCCAGCACCGCCTGTGGCAGGAGCGGACGCGCGTCGCCGAGCTGTTCTTGCAAGGCGCGACGGTTTTCGTCTGCGGCGACGGGCGTCATATGGCCCCGGCCGTGCGTGAAACCTTCCTGCGCATCTACAGCGATGTCACGGGAGCCAGCAACGAGGCGGCGGCCGCCTGGGCTGACCAGATGGAGCGCGATCATGCACGATACGTCTCGGACGTGTTCGCCTGACGGGCTGCTTCGCCTGGAGAGGGCTTCGCAAGCGGGACGTTCCGGACGGGCGCGTGGCGGCCCCACCCCCTGACCGGAGTGCTGATCTCGGCGCCAACCCGGTGGGCGAGGGCAGGGCGAAGGTCGGGCCATGACTCATGTCGGACAGTCAATTCGTCCGGTTAGAGGGTGATGGTGTCTATTGCGGATTCCTAGATGTCTCCGGCGTAAGTGGGTCGGCCTGACTTCGGGCACGGAACCTCTCCTTCAATCCGGCGAGATACTTTGAGGCATCGAGAGGGCATGCGGACGAGAGACTGTCCGGAAAGTCATCACGAACACACAGTCTGCCACGGAAACCTCCAGGCCGAAGTTTCCACCCATACGGCGCATGGCGGTCTCGCAGATCGACAGGCCAAGGCCACTGCCGGACCGGACATCGTCATTGCCGCGGACGAAGCGGGCGAAGGCCGCGCCACGGAACCGGGGCGGAGGCCCGGGCCCGGTGTCCTGAAAGAACACGGTCCCGTCTTCGGTGACGCGGACCGTGACCCGCGTCCCGACGGGGGTGTGTTTGCGGACGTTGTCGAGCAGGTTGCGAAGCACCAGCGAAATCAGGGTCGCGTCTCCCAGGACCAGAACCGGGGTGTCCAGACATTCCGCCTCGACCGGCCGCCCTTCCGCTGCCAGGCGTGGAACCGCTTCCCGCAGCACCTCCGCGACCGTCTCCGCCAGATCGAGCGGCTGAAGATCGAACGCCGCGCCGCCGTCGAGGCGGGCGATATGCAGCAGTTGCTCGAACAGGCGCGCCATCGCATCGACGTCGCGCATGGCCGCCGTCCGGTCCGGCCCTGACGGCAGGCCCTCAAGCCGGATCCGGAGATCGGCAAGAGGCGTCCGTAGTTCGTGGGCGGCATGGATGGAGAAGTCGCGCTGGGCGCTGGCCCCCGCCTGAATGCCGTCGAGGGCGGTGTTGACGGCGGCGATGAGCGGCTGGACCTCCGCCGGTGCGGACGCGCCGTCGAGGCGTTCCCGTCCCAAATTCTCAAAGGTGATCCGCCCGGCCTGGACAGCCACTCGTCGGAGGCCGATCAGGCTGACCCGGACGACCGCCACCCCCGTCACGACGATGGCCAGAAGCAGGATGATGGCGGCCCACCCCATCTCCTCCAGGAACTGGGCGAAGAAGGTGTTGGCCAAGGCCTCTACGTCTGACCGCGCGCGGGCCACACGCAGCCAGGCGTCGGCTTCGGGCACATAGACTTCGCCGATGAGCAGGGGGCCGGAACCGTCCAGGGCCGGCCCGCTGGACAATGTGGGCGTCGAGGTCCGGGGGCCAGGTCGACCGGCCGGGGCCTTGGCGGCCGAGCGATCCAGAACGCGACCGTCCGCATTGACGACCGCGAACCCGTAGACGGGTCGCGCGCCCGTCAGGAGGCCAGTGTAGGGCGGATCCAGATCGTCCGTCGCCTCTGCGGGCCGTTGGAAGACGACGTCGCCGTCCGCTTCGCGCCGGACCAGGGTGGCCCACTCCTCGACCTGCGAGGACAGGCCGCGCTCCTCGATCGCGAACTGCCCGCCCGCGAACTCCATCTTCAGCAACATTCCGGCCGTGACCAGGGTGGCGACGGACATCGCTGTGACGATGACCGCGAGCCTGACGTCGAGGCGATACGGCCGGCTCATTCCGGCGCCTCGACCAGCAGGTAGCCGAGGCCACGCAGCGCCTTCAATTCCACGGTCGCGCCCGCGCCCGAGAGCTTCTTGCGCAGTCGATGGATCAAGGTCTCGACTGCGTTGTCCGACCAGTCGTGGTGGAAGGCGTAGAGATGCTCGCCCATGCGGCGCTTTGGCGTGATCCGGTCCCCGGCGCGCAGCAGCCGGTCAAGGGCGGCGTGCTCCTGGGCCGTCAGCAACACCGGCCGGTCCCCGACGACGAGGGTCGTGGTCCGCGGCGTATAGGTCAGATTGCCGATCCGGAACTCGGGCGCGGCCGGGTCGCCGGTGCGCCGGCCCAGGGCTCGCAAACGCGCCAGCAGTTCTTCGGTCGCGAAGGGCTTGACCAGATAATCATCGGCCCCCGCGTCCAGGCCGGCCACGCGATCTCCGATCTCGTCGCGCGCGGTCAACATGATCGTCGGCGTCGTCAGCCCTGCGGCCCGGATCGCCTTGACCAGCGCCCGACCGTCGCCGTCCTCCAGCATCACGTCGATGATGGCCAGGTCATAGACGGCCAGGGCCCAGGCCGCCCCGGCGTCGGCGACCGAGGGGAAGACGTCCACGGCGTGCCCCCCCTCCGCGAGACGGCGAGCGAGGGCGTCGGCGAGTGGGCGATCGTCCTCTGCCAGAAGAATGCGCATCCCGCTTTCTCCACGCGCCCGCCAGCGTTGGTCAATGCGAATTCCACCCGCCCGATCGCGTGTCGCCGGCCCGCGTCCTGGACAGGCCGGTCCGTCGCGTTCCGCAAGCCTCGTGCAAGCCACGCGGTCTAGCAGCCGGGGCAATGACCCCCGTTCCCGTCCTGTCGCCTTTTCCCGCCCGATCCCGGTCCGCGACCGCCTCCCCGGACGCCTCGCTCACCCTCCTGGTTCTAGCCGTGATGGGGAGCAGTCTGTTCTTCTACGTCTTCCCCGGCGTCGATCTGTCGGTAAGCCGATGGTTCTACGACGCCACCGACGGGTTCGTGCTGGCGGACAGTCCGCCGCTTCGCGCGCTGAGGTCCAGCTCCACCTGGATCTTGGCCGGCGTGCTGGTTCTGGCGCTCTTCCAAGTCATGCGTCACGCCCTGGCGGGAGGCATCGCCGGTCAGGGCGCGCGCGGGTCGCTCTGGCTGCTGTCCTGCCTCGTGGCCGGCCCGGGCCTTCTGGTGAACGGCCTTCTCAAGGAACACTGGGGCCGGCCGCGGCCGATCGCGACGGACCTGTTCGGCGGCGAGGCTCCGTTCCAGAAGGTCTGGGTCATCAGCGACTGGTGCGATCGCAACTGCTCCTTCGTCAGCGGCGAGGCCTCCTCCGCGGCCTGGCTGGTGGCGGCGGCCTTGATCGCGCCCCGGCGGATCCGGACGGCCGCGACGGCGCTGGCGGCGATCTACGCCTTCGCCCTCTCGATCAACCGTATCGCCTTCGGCGGTCACTACCTCTCCGATGTCCTGCTGGCCTGGCTGCTCTGCGCGCTCGTCTTCATGGCCCTGGCCCGCCTCATCCTCACCCCGGGAGAGGGTCGGACGTGGCGACCTTTCTCCTTCCGCCCAGCCGGGGAACTCCGGTCTTGAGCGTTTCCGGCGACGTCGCCACGGACCCATCGAGCCTTCCGGATCGCGAATGGCGCGAGGGCCTCCGCGCCCCGGGCCTGAGCCGCGCCCGCGATTCCGGAGCCGCCGCTCCTTCGACCCGCCTCACGGTCGTCGTCCCCACATTCAACGAGCGCCGCAACGTCACGCCCTTGCTCAGGAAGCTGAGCGCGGCCCTGGACGGCCTGTCGTGGCGGGTCATCTTCGTCGACGACGACTCCCGCGACGGCACGGCGCGGCTGGTGCGCAAACATGCCGCGCGCGACCCGAAGGTCCAGTGCCTCCAACGGATCGGTCGGCGGGGCCTGGCCGGCGCCGTGATCGAAGGCGTGATGGCCAGCCCGGACCGCTACGTGGCCGTGATCGACGGCGACCTGCAGCACGACGAGCGGCTGATCCCCGCCATGCTGGCCCGCCTCCAAGCCGAGGATGCCGACCTGATCATCGCCAGCCGTTTCCTGGACGCCGACACGCCGGTCGGGGGCCTCAGCGCGATCCGCTTGGCGGGCAGCCGGATCGCCACCGCCCTCGGCCGCAGGGTGCTCAAGGCCCGGGTCACCGATCCGCTGAGTGGCTTCTTCCTGATCCGCCGCGACGTCGTCGAAGCCGCCGCGCCCCGCCTTTCGACGGACGGTTTCAAGGTCCTGTTCGACATCATCGCCTCTTCGGTCCGCCCACTCGAGATTCTCGAAATGCCCTACAGGTTCGGCGACCGGGCCCAGGGCCGGAGCAAGATGGATAGCCGCGCCGTGCTCGACTATCTCGGCTTGGTCGCGGCCAAGCTCAGCCACGGCCTCATCTCGCCGCGGATGGTGGGCTTTCTGATGGTCGGGGCCAGCGGCGTGCTGGTGCATCTGGCCGTGCTGCGTGGCCTGCTGTTCGTCGGTTTCACGGGGGCCCAGTTCATCGCCGCCGCGACGGCGATGACCACCAACTACGCCCTGAACAACAGCCTGACCTATCGCGACCGCCGCAAGCGCGGCGCGGCCCTGCTGACGGGCTATCTGCGGTTCTGCCTGGTGTGCAGCCTAGGACTGGCGGCCAATGTGGCGGTGGCGACCCTGGTCCGCGAACATGGCGAGGTCTGGTGGCTGGCGGGCCTCGCCGGGGCGGCCGTCGGCGCCCTGTGGAACTATGTCGCCTCCTCGCTGGTCGTCTGGCGTTGACGACACTGGCGCCGGGACGCTTCAGGCCAGGCCTGAACCCGCCGACCGTCGCCGGCGTCATTCTGGCCGTGGCGGGGTTGCGGCTGGTGTTCGCCGCCCTGATCCCGCTCACGGAGGACGAGGCCTACTACCGGCTCTGGTCC
>CAZGPS010000011.1:0-27411 GCA_964527675.1 uncultured Brevundimonas sp.
GATAGATCTCATGGACGATGCCACGCGCCCGCTTCATCAGCTCATCGTCGCTGATGAAGCGATCGACGAGATAACCCCCGGCGTCCCGGAACTCGCCGGCTTCGGCCTTGAGGTCGTCATCGACATTGCCCGCCGAGACGAACAGGCAGCGGTCACGCAGGTCGGCGCTGGATCGCCAGAGCCGGACGAAGCGATCGAAACCCTTCTCAACGCCCTGGCGACCCAAGGCGGCCACCACCGTCCGGCCCGCCGCGACTTCGCGCACGTCGTCGGCCAGGGGGGAGGACCGGACCGGTTCGCTTTCGACATCCCACAACTGGGGATCATAGATCCACCCATCGGCCAATTTGGCGAGGGCTGGCACAACCGCGAAGGGCGTAATCGCCAACACCTTTATGTTCGGAATCATCGTCAGGAACCGGAGGCCGCATCGTTTGACGACTGCCTTGAGCCCTCGGTTGTTGACCAGACCCGCCCCGCCGAACAACAGGCCGGTGGTCGGCCGTCGGTGAAGCGCCCGCCCCAACGCGGTCATGAAGAAGTCGACGAAGGATTCTTCGATCATCAACACCAGCAACGAATCGCCGTGTTTTCCGCCAGCGTCCCAGCTTCTCAGTAAAACTGGACTCCATCCCGCGTCAGCGCAGATTTTTGAGAAAAGTTCGACATAGGAGCGACGGTGCCCGGCCAGATGGATGGACAGGAGCGCAATCCGGAGCGAGCCAGCGCCGTCCGGGCCGCGAGATCGGGATCGTTCCATGACGCCAACATTGCAGCCTCGAAAAGGATCAGGCAACCGCAACCGCCGCTAGTCGACACCGCTCACTTACCATACCGCTACTCGTGGTAATCGTAGGTTTGGAAGCCGTGTTGTTTTACGAGCTGGTCCCGCCGCGCGGCGTCATAGTCGGACTGCGTCATTTCACGGCAGAGCTCTTCGGTCGTCGTGGTGGGCACCCACCCCAGCTTCTCACGCGCCTTGGTCGGGTCGCCCAGAAGCGTCTCGACCTCGGTGGCGCGATAGTAGCGCGGATCAACCCTGACCACGATATCGCCCACGGCAGCCTTCGAACGGTCTCCGGCTACACTCGCGACATAGCCGACTTCCGCCTCGCCCTCCCCGCGGAAGTCGATCTGCATGCCCAGTTCGCGCGCGGACATCTGCACGAAATCCCGGACGCTGAACTGCTTTCCTGTGGCGATAACGTAGTCTTCGGCCACCTCCTGCTGCAGCATCAGCCACTGCATTTCCACATAATCCCGGGCATGGCCCCAATCGCGCAGAGCGGACAGGTTTCCGAGATAGAGGCAGTCCTGAAGCCCAAGGGCGATCCTCGCGATCGCGCGTGTGATCTTGCGGGTGACAAAGGTCTCCCCGCGGACCGGGCTCTCATGATTGAACAGGATGCCATTGCAGGCATACATGCCGTACGCCTCGCGGTAATTCACCGTGATCCAGTAGGCATACAGCTTGGCGACGGCGTACGGGCTGCGAGGATAGAAGGGCGTGGTCTCCCGCTGCGGGGTTTCCTGGACCAGACCATAAAGCTCGGAGGTCGAGGCCTGGTAGAATCGGGTCTTCTTCTCAAGTCCGCAAATCCGGACCGCTTCCAGCAGTCGCAGGGCGCCGAGGCCGTCGGCATTGGCCGTGTATTCGGGCTGATCGAATGAAACAGCCACGTGGCTCTGCGCCGCAAGGTTGTAAATTTCATCAGGTTGCACCTGCTGGACCAGCCTCACCAGGTTGGTGCTGTCCGTGAGATCCCCGTAGTGCAGAATGAGATTACGGCTCTCGATGTGCGGGTCTTGATAGAGATGATCGATGCGATCGGTATTGAACAGTGAAGTACGACGCTTCACGCCGTGCACTTCATACCCCTTCGCCAGAAGAAGCTCGGTCAGATAGGCGCCATCCTGGCCCGTGACGCCCGTCACCAGTGCTTTCTTGCGGCTCATCAGTTCCTCGTCGCAATTGGGTGGACCGGCTGGGAACCCGCCGT
Source organism: uncultured Brevundimonas sp. (assembly GCA_964527675.1). GTDB lineage: Bacteria > Pseudomonadota > Alphaproteobacteria > Caulobacterales > Caulobacteraceae > Brevundimonas. The sequence continues at coordinate 2,001 of CAZGPS010000011.1, forward strand.
TCCTTACATTGACCCGCACGCAGGCCGGACATCCGACGCTCCGCCAGCATTCAGAAGCGCACGCTTCACAACCATTGGCGGAGCGAGGGCGCAGCGTTTATGCCGGGGACGGCCTGGAGGCAACAAAATACGCTATCGCTCCCCATTCATCGCCACTAGAAACCCCTATCGGCGTAAGATATCAGCGTGGCCGACGGCGCCGAGGTGGACCGATGTGCGGCATATTGGGGGTCCTGTCCCCCAACGAATTCGACCGCGCGGCCTTTCAGGCCGCATTGGATAAAATCAGTCATCGCGGCCCCGACGGTGAGGGACGATTCGACAGCGAAACGGTCCTTCTCGGACATCGGCGACTCGCAATTATAGACCTCAGCCATCTGGGCGATCAGCCCATGATCGACCCGGCCACCGGCGTAACCATTATCTTCAATGGGGAAATCTACAACTACATAGAAGTTCGGGATGAGCTTCTGGCGTCCGGGGTTCAGTTCAGGAGCAACTCCGACACCGAGGTACTGCTTCAGGCTTACCTCAAGTGGGGAGCCGAGATGCTTTCTCGGCTCAACGGAATGTGGGCGTTCGCGATATGGGACCCTAGATCGCAGTCCCTGTTCCTCTCCCGCGACCGGTTTGGGGTTAAGCCACTCTACTATGCCCTCGTTGCGGGACGGCTCCTGTTTGCGTCCGAGCCCAAAGCCTTGTTTCGACTGGAGCCTTCGCTTGCGTCACCGAGCCCGGAGGGGATCGCCGATTTCTTCGCCTCCAGCGAAATGCATGCCTCGGCGGAGACCTTCTACCGGACCATCAAATCGTTGCCGCCAGCCTCATACGCCATTGTTTCCGCCCGACAGGTCGAAGTGGCCCCACGGACCTACTGGACCTACCCCGAAGGCCGGGCAGCGGACCACGCCCAGCATTTCGATTTCGAGTCCCTGTTCACCAATGCCGTCGCCATGCGCCTTCGCAGCGATGTTCCCGTTGGCTTGACCTTGTCCGGCGGTTTGGACTCAAGCGCGATTCTGGCCGCCTGCAGCGAGCTGTCGCCGCGCCCCCTGCAGTGTTTCACCTCCGTCTACGGGGCGGAGCAAAGGGGCGAAGAGGCCTGGGCCCGCAAGGCTGCTGATATCGCCGGCGCGCCTCTGGCGAGCGTCGATTCCAGCCTTCAGGACTGGCATGCGACCCTGGAGCGCGCCGTGGAACACCTCGACTCGCCCAGCTACTCGCCCGCCATTATCCCCCTCTGGGCGATCATGAACGCTGCAAAGGCTCAGGGCGTCACGGTGTTGCTGGAAGGCCAGGGAGCGGACGAACTCCTGGGAGGCTATTCTCGCTACTTCCCGGCCATGCTGGCGCAGATGACCGGCGGCCTTGGCAACTCCGCTCTGACCATCGCTGACCTTTCCCGCCTTTCCAGCACCTTCGGATGGAAATGGATGATGTTGTGGTCCCTCCGTCAGGCCTTTCCTGGCTACTACAAGGCCTGGTCTCGCATGAGGAGTGGGAGCGGCCTGCTTCGCGCCGACGTGACGAAATCCGTCGGGGAGGGCAGCGGGGGAGATGGAGGGGACCTGTTCGACCTCCTGCGAACTGACCATTCGAAACGAATCCTGCCGGCGCTCCTGCACTATGGCGACGCGATCGCCATGGCTCACGGGGTCGAGAGCCGATTGCCCTTCATGGACTACCGTCTGGTCGAGCGGGTGTTCCTGGCAAGGCCCGTGTTGATGGTCGACGGCAGGACAAAAGCCCCGATCCGGGATTACCTGAGCAAACACGGCTTCGGTGTCATCGCCAGCCGAATGGACAAACGAGGCTATCCGACGCCGGTTATGGATTGGATTGGAGGCCCGGGCGGCGTCTTCATCAAGGATACCCTGGCTGACGCCAACAATCCGCTCTGGGACTTTGTGCTTCCGGCCAAGGTATTCGCGCTGCTGAAGGCGGCGACCTCCGGCAGCGAGACCGCAGTCTTCCAGCTTTTCAAAGTCGCGACCGCTGCGATATGGCTGTCAAACACCCGTGCGGCCCGGACGGCTCGTTCAGCCTCATCGTGACGTTACGGGGTGTAATTCACCGCACGGGCGCAACGGTCGTTTTTTCGCCTCGACGCTGGACGAAGACCGCTCGGTGGTGATGATGATGGATTACACTCACTGGCCAGAAGCTGATAAGTCGCGCTAAGGCACTCCAGAACGGTCCTAACGACAAGGTTTCTCCCCGATATGATACGAGTTGTTCCCGTCCTCCTGGGGTTGTTCTTGCTGGCGGCCTGCGCCGACCGGCCGAGGGATCTCGGCGCCATGTCGGCCGCGACGCCCATCGATCCGCTCAGCGCCAGCCTGCTGCAGCCCAGCGGCGTGCAGTCGGTATACCGGATCGGCCAAGGCGATTTGCTGGCGGTCAACGTCTTCCAGGTGCCCGACCTTTCTTCGGATCAGGTTCGAGTAGACACGTCCGGCGACATCAGCCTCCCGCTCATTGGCCCGCTCAGGGCGGAAGGGAAGACCTCGCTGGAACTGTCCGAAGACATCAGGGCGCAGTTGGCGCAACGCTACCTGCGGGACCCGCGCGTTTCGGTCGGCGTCCAGGAGACGGCCAGCGAGAAAGTGACCATCGATGGCGCTGTGACGGAACCCGGCGTGTATCAAATGAAGGGCCAGACGACGCTGATGCAAGCGATCGCCATGGCCAAGGGGCCGACCCGTCTGTCCAATCTCCGCAGCGTTGTGGTGTTCCGTGTGACCGACGGCAACAGGACGGTGGCCCAGTTCGATCTGGCGGCGATCCGGGCAGGCCAACAGGCCGACCCTGTCGTGCTCGGTAATGACGTTATCGTCGTTGACGGTTCCAGGCTGAACGCCGCCTTGCGCGAAATCATCGCCATTCTGCCTGCCGCAGCCCTGTTCCGAAACTACTGATGGAGGCGCTGGGGTTGGCGAAGCATCTGCTTGCAGCGCGCTCATGCCGCCGTCAGCTGAGCGTGGACCGTCTCCCCGGTTTCCTTCCACAGGAAGCCGGGCGGCCGCACCCGATCGGTGATCGGCCTGAGATTCCTGAACTTGACGCCTCGTATGAGTGTGTGGAGAACCGGGACAGTCGGAAACAAACTAACGGGTTCCACTGACGCTTCGGCGAGCTTCGTTCGCAACAATTTCGCTTGAATGGCGCGTTGAGTGGCACCCGCAGCTTCCTCGGAGCGGAGCGATAGGGTAGTGGCCGCTCGGAAGTTCTTGAACTGGATGTTTTAATGTTTGGCGACGGCAATAATCCCGCCCCTTTCCGGAAAGACGGCGCATTCGCCGGATCCGCCCCTAGGGCGGAGAACGGCCACGCCGCCTTCGATCCCCGGGCTCCCCAAATAGTCGCTCCGGGAATTGACGTCTCCGAATATTGGCATCTCGCCGTGAAGCACCGCCTGCTCATTGCAGGTCTGCTTGCTGCTGCAGTGGTGGTCGGAGTGATCACCACGATGCTGATGACTCCGATTTACACAGCATCCACGACCCTCCAGATCGACCGCGAGGCGGCTCGTATCTTCAACGAGGGCGATATCGCCCCGAGCGAACTCGCTGCGGGCGAGGAATTCTTCCAGACGCAATATGGTTTGCTGAAAAGCCGATCATTGGCTCAACGGGTAGGCGAGGACCTCGGTCTCGCCAGTTCCGACGCCTTCCTCGAGGCCATGGGCGTCGAGCCTCCGGCGCAGTCGGCCGATCCCGCATCCCGGTCCGCCGCCAGGGCGAACGCCGTCGCCAGCACGCTTCAGGTCAATCTTTCGGTGGCCCCGGTCCGCGGGTCACGGCTTGTCACAGTGAGCTTCGACAGCCCCGACCCGGAGGTCGCCGCCCGCGTCGCCAACGCGTTTGCCGCGAACTTCATCCAAGCCAACCTGGACCGGAAATTCGAGTCCTCGGCGTATGCCCGTAAGTTTCTTGAGGAGCGTATCGCCCAGACGAAGGTGAATCTTGAGGACGCCGAACGGCAGCTCGTCGCCTATGCCGAAAACCAGGAAATCATCAACGTCCGCGAACCCAGTTCCGCTGCTGGCGAATCCCAGTCTCTGGCCTCGATCAACCTCTTCACTTTGAACGCCGCCCTGGCCGAAGCCACGGCCGCCAGGGTGGCTGCGGAAGAAAAATGGCGACAGGCGCGCAGCACGCCCGCCCGCACCCAAGCGGACGTCTTGCAGAACGCCGCCATCTCCGTGCTCACCCAGCAAAGAGCCACGCTCCAAGGCGAATACGAGCAGAAACTGGCGATCTATCAGCCGGATTGGCCTGAAATGGTCCAGCTCGCGGGTCAGATTCGGGAGATCGATCAACAGATCAACCGCCAAGGCGCCGACATCGTCTCGTCCATCAGAAACGAATATCAGGCTGCAGCCAATCAGGAACGCTCGCTCCGCACCCAGGTCGAGAGCCTTAAGGGCCAAGTTCTGGATCTGAGAGATCGCAGCGTCCAGTACAACATCCTGCAGCGGGAGCTCGACACCAGCCGCACGCTCTACGACGGCCTGCTACAGCGCTACAAGGAAGTCGGCGTCACGGGCGGCGTCACCTCCAATAACGTATCGATCGTCGACGCCGCCAGAACGCCCGGAGCGCCCTCCAGCCCGCGCCTGCTGATCAACCTGGCGATTGCCGCTGTTATCGGCCTTGGCCTCGCGATCATCACCGTGTTCATTATCGAAGCTCTAGATGAGACCTTGGCTACGCCGGAAGACGTCGAGAACAAGCTCCAGGTGCCCGTCCTCGGCGCGGTGCCGATGCTTGAAAAAGGCATCACCCCGCAGGTGGCGCTGGAAGACATCCGATCCGGCTTCTCAGAGGCCTACTACTCGCTGCGCACGGCCCTGCAATTCTCAACCCCGAACGGTGCGCCCCGAAGCATACTGGTGACCAGTTCCAGGCCGGCCGAGGGCAAATCGACCACCGCCTTCGCTCTTGCCCAGAACCTGGCGCGCATCGGCAAACGCGTCCTCCTGGTAGACGGCGACCTTCGCAATCCGTCGATGCACCGGCTCATGGGCGTCGACAACGACGTAGGAATGAGCAACCTCCTGTCGGGGTCGGCCGACCTGACGAAAGTCGCCCATTCCACCAAGACACCGAACCTCTGGTTCATTCCCTGCGGTCCCATTCCACCCAACCCCGCGGAACTGTGGGGCAGCGACCGCCTCGCCCGGTTCCTTGAGGCCGGAAACGCCGAGTATGACCACATCGTCATCGATGGTCCGCCGATTCTTGGGTTCGCAGACGCCCCCATCCTCGCCGCTAGCGTCGAGGGAACCCTGTTCGCCCTGCAATCGCGGAGCACTCGTCGCGGCCAGGCCCGTGGCGCTCTGAAGCGACTGAACATCGGCCCGATCAAGCTTCTCGGAGTCGTGCTCACCAAGTTCAACCCGTCCACCCGATCGTTCGACGGATACGACTACGGGTACGACTACCAGTACGGCGGCCAGCAGTCGAAAGGACGCTAGTTGTCCGAGGCCGCTGAAGCAGGTGCAGCTCAAGCGGCGCGTATCCTTCGCGGAAGCGCGCCGCTGGTTCTGATAGTCGTGGCGGTCTTCCTTGGCTGGCAGATCGTCAGGGAGCTGGCGATCCAACGCCTTCCCCCTGAACTCGCGGTTCGAGTGTCGGCAGACGCCTCATCGACATTGGGTCGCGCGGCTGAATCCGAATTCGCGGCCAAGCGTTACGACAACGCCGAATACCTCGCCCGTCTTTCCCTCGCCAAGGCCCCCTTCAACGTGCGCGCCCTGCGAGTGGTCGGACTGGTGGAGGCGGAGAAAGGGCAGACGGCGCTGGCCGACAACTTGCTCACCTTGGCCGGCAACTGGAGTCTGCGGGATGACCCGGCCCACGCCTGGCTGTTCGAGCATCGCCTCCGCAGCGGACAGTATGGATCGGCGTTCGCGCACGCCGACACCCTGGCGCGACGCCGGGAAAGCATGTGGCCGGCGCTGTTTGAACTGTTCGCCGTTGCTGGGACCGAGGATCCTCGCGCGCTGCCCGTTCTCGTGTCGCTGATGGCGAAAAGGCCGCCTTGGCGGCAGGCGTTCCTGAATCGTTTGATCGACGTGCAGACTCCGAGAAACACTCAGCTGCTGGCTACGCTCGCCGTGCACCTTCAGGCGACCGAGGGGCCACTCACTCACAACGAATTGGTGCAGGTGTATGACAGCCTGCTCCGATCCCGGCAGGACGAACTGCTTGTGCTGGTTCGCGAAAAGATTAACCGGCCCAGCACCACGCTATTGCTCGTCAACGGCGGCTTCGATCCGCCGTCCAACCCCGCCCCGTTCGAATGGACCCTGTCGTACTCGGTCGGGATTGCCCCCGGGATGATGCCGGACGCCACCCGCCCCGCGGATTCCTCGCTCAGGGTCGAGTACGACGGGTATTCCACGGGCGAGGTGGCCAGTCAGTTGCTGCTGTTGCCCCCCGGTCGCTACCGACTGACGGGACAAGTCCGCGCTGAGGCGGGTGAGGTCGCCCGGCGGCTACGCTGGACGGCCATCTGCTACCGGACCGATCAGGCCTTGGGCGGGACGCTCCCCGACGCCGCCCCGGTAAACGCCACCGATTGGCAGCGCTTAAGCTTCGAGTTCGAGGTCCCTTCGCAGGGCTGCCGAATGCAGCGCCTCACCCTTGCGGGCGCCCCGTCCGATCGCCGCACCACGATAGTGGGCTGGTACGACCGCTTTTCCATTGCGAGAATCCCCTGAGCGGCACGGTGTAATGGGGTTGCACCGCAAAGCCCGCCGCAATAACGTCTGGCCCATTGACACTGCTGGTCAACGAAAACCCAAAGCGACATGCATGCGTAAGATTCTCGCTGCCGTAACCGCCAGCCTGCTGCTGGTGGCCGGCCAGGCCGCAGCCGCCGGGACCACCACGTTCCGCGTCGGTGATCGGGTGAGTTCGACCGCTGAACCCGGCAGCGATTTCGCCGGCGTGCCACTCCCTGTCCTGTTGCTCGGCGCCTCGATGATCGTGGCCACGATTGTGATCGCCACGAACGATGACGGCGAGAGCCACTGAGAAATCCTGGCCGGCTGATGAACCAGACGCCGTGCGTCCAATCCTAGGATTTGAGCGAAGCCGGTGGAACGCTGTCGTTATCTCGGCAGTCGTTCTTCTGGCGTTTGCCTTCTTGTTTGGCGGTGCCAGCCGTCAACACGAGTTCCGCCTTGCCTTGGTTGAACTTTCGGCTCTGCCGTTGCTCGTCGCTGCGGGGTCCGTCATGTTCAGCCGGTCCGAAATCGTCTCTCGCCATCGACTCGCCCTTTCCGTGGTTGGTCTTCTGGCCGCCGCCCCTCTCATACAGCTGATACCGCTGCCCCCAGCCATCTGGACCGGTCTTCCGGGGCGGGACCAAGCCACGCTGGCTCTTGAACTGGCCAACATAGCGCCGGGTTGGACCCCCCTGAGTCTGTCCCCGGATCGCACCTGGCGCTCCTTCCTGGCTCTCCTTCCGCCGATCGCGATTTTTCTGGCAGTATTGATCAGCCAGCGCGAATTCCGGCTCAGGGTGGTGCATCTCATTCTCGCAGCCTCGGTGTTGAGCGTTCTTCTCGGGGTCGCCCAGCTTGCCGGCGGTGATCGTCTCTACCCATGGCCGACTACGGGGCCAGGAAGTGTGGTGGGCTTCTTCGCGAACCGAAATCACCTAGCGACCTTGTGTCTTATGGGCATGCCCTTCGCGGCCGTGCTGGGCGCGCGCGTCCTGCGCAAGGATGGGCGGGCAGACCGAAGGGCGCTCTGGATATCGATATTGTTCATCGGGCTGATGATTGCGGCCCTGGGGATGATTCGATCGCGCGCGGGCGTCATCCTTCTCGTGCCTACCTTCGGAGCGAGCATGCTGGCGGCCTGGGTGGCCTCCGGAAGAGGTCGACCCAAACCCCTCCTTCTGGCGCTCCTGGGAGGCAGCGTGGCGATTGCCCTTGCCGTGGTCATCTTCGCGATTGGCCCCATTCTCGCACGGTTCGACACGAGCGGAGCTCCAGAAGGGCGGTTCGAGAACTGGCCAACCGTTGCCGAGGCGGCGAATACCTATCTCCCGCTCGGATCCGGTCTCGGCTCGTTCGACGCGGTTTACCGCTCGGTCGAGCCTCTCGAGCGGCTAGACGCGACGTATTTCAACCAGGCCCACAATGAGTATCTGGAAAGCTGGCTTGAGACCGGATGGATCGGCGCCGGCATCCTAGCGCTGTTTCTCGTCTGGTACGGACGTAGAACCTTGCGGGCCTGGGCGGCGCCTCCGGGGTCTGAACGAGACCTGCAGCGCGCCGCAAGCATCGCCGTTGGCGTCGTTCTGCTCCACTCCTTCGCCGACTATCCGATCCGGACCCTGACCATCTCGACAATGTTCGCCCTGTATTGCGGATATCTGGAACTCGCCGTGCGCTCTGAAAGCGAATTGAGAGCAAGGCGTGCGCCTTCGTCCCGCCCGAAACCCGCTCCCGCGAATAGGGTCCGGGGATCACGAACCGGGGCTGTAGCAGCCGCTCCAGGCCGAAACGCGACCTGCTGACGCGCTAGGCCTCACACGACGGCAGGCATCACTCCGCCAAAGCCGGCCGGCGATCTGCAAAGGCGATTGGTTTCGGGCGTCTCTCTGGAACCCAGCTGAACCGCCGCAATCAAATCGGTGATCGGCGAGGGCGGCTGCAGCAGATGCACTTCCGCAACGTGGCTTCTGTGGCGGTCGGCTCGGCCCGGCCGAGCGACGCCGCCCACAACGAACGGGCGGCGGACTCCGGCGAGGCTTCCGATCGCGTACGCGGCTGCACACCCCGCGAATGCCCCGAACAAGCCCTGTGTCCCCATGGCCAAATCAAGGCATAGTCATCGAAACGACCGGGGACCCGTGACCGTCCATGAGTGAAGCCGATATCGCCCCTCCTGTCCCGCAGGGCCTTCCGTCGGGCGCGGCGGCCGCCGCCCCGGCCGGTTCGATGATGATAGCGGATCGCATGGTCGGCCCGGACCAACCGCCGCTGGTGGTCGTCGAGATTGGCATCAACCATGGCGGCGATCTCGACGTCGCGCGGGAGATGGTGCGGCTGGCGGCCGCCTCGGGCGCCGAGTGCATCAAGCATCAGACCCATTTCGTCGAAGACGAAATGACCGACGAAGCCAGGTCGATATTCCCGCCCAACGCCGACGTTTCAATCTGGGAGGTGATGGCGCGTTGCGCCCTGCCCCCGGCCGACGAGATCACACTGAAGACCTATGCCGAGAGTCTCGGACTGATCTACATTTCGACGCCGTTTTCGCGGCGCGCCGCCGATTTCCTGGATGAGATCGATGTCCCCGCCTTCAAGATAGGTTCCGGAGAAGCCGACAATCTGCCGCTGATCCGGCACATCGCCGGCCTGGGAAAGCCGATCATCATGTCCACCGGCATGCAGACGATCCGCTCGATCGGGGCCTCGGTGGACATCCTCCGGCAGGCGGGCGTGCCGTTCGCCCTGCTGGAATGCACGAACCTGTACCCCTCCCCGCCCGAGATCGTCTCGCTGAAGGGCGTCACGGATATCCGGGCGGCGTTCCCGGACGCCGTGGTCGGCTTTTCGGACCACTCGATCGGTCCGGAAATGGCCCTGGCTTCCGTGGCGCTGGGCGCCTGCATCCTCGAGCGTCATTTCACCGACAGTCGCTACCGGCCCGGACCCGATATTTCCTGCTCCATGGATCCGGCCGAGTTGCGCTTCCTGATCGACCGGTCGCGCGAGATTCACACCGCCCTGCACCGCGAGAAGCAGCGCACCGAACCCGAGGAAGCCGTATACCGTTTCGCGCGCGCCTCGGTGGTGGCCGATCGGGCGCTGCCGGCGGGACATGTCATCAGCGAGTCCGACATCTGGGCCCGTCGTCCCGGCTCCGGAGAAATCCCCGCCTATGACTTCGACAAGGTCGTCGGGCGCACGACGAGGCACGCAGTGTCTCTCAACACGCAACTCAAATGGTCTGACCTTGTCTGACTCCCGTCCCGACAGCGGCGCCGCAATCCGCCAGATCCTCTTCGTGACCGGAACCCGGGCCGATTTCGGGAAGCTTGAGCCGTTGGCGATCACGGCGCGAGACGCGGGGTTCGGTGTCGGTTTCTTTGTCACGGGCATGCACATGATGGCCCGGTATGGGCTGACGAAGGCGGAGGTCCACCGCACGCCGGGCGTGGGTGTCGCCGAATTCATAAACCAGCGTGACGGGGACCCGCAGGACGTCATCCTGGCCAAGACCGTCCTCGGTTTTTCCGATTATCTTGAAGAGGTCCGGCCGGACCTCGTGGTCATCCACGGCGACCGGGTTGAAGCGCTTGCCTGTTCCCTCGTTTGCGCCACCAACTACATCCGCTGCGCCCACATCGAGGGCGGAGAGGTGTCGGGCACGATCGACGAGGTCTTCCGTCACTGCAACACCAAGCTGTCCTCGGTGCATCTCGTCAGCTCCGAAACCGCCCGTCGTCGTGTGCTCCGGCTCGGAGAGCCGGCCGAGACGGTCCACGTCATCGGCTCGCCGGAACTGGACCAGCATCACCGGCCCTCGGGGGTCTCGATCGCCGAAGTGCGCGAGCGGTACGAGATCCCCTTCCAGGACTATGGCATCTGCGTCTTCCACCCGGTCACGTCCGAAGCGTCCACGATGCGTTCCCAGGCGGAGGCGCTCTTCGGGACCCTGCGCGATTCGGGCCGACCCTTTGTGGTCATCCTTCCGAACAACGACCCCGGCGGCAGCGAGATTCATGAGGTGATCAGGCAGCTGCCGACGGGCCAGTTCCGCACCATCCCCTCCATGCGCTTCAACTACTTTTCGGAGCTCCTCAAGAACGCCAGCGCCATCGTCGGCAACTCCAGCACGGGCGTGCGTGAAGCCCCCTTCATCGGCATCCCGACCCTCGATGTCGGCACGCGGCAGTCGAACCGCGCAGAGGCGGCCTCGGTCGTCCTCTGTGAGGCGTACGATTCCGGGGCGATCCGCGCCTTCCTCGATACCGAATGGGGCAGGCGCTATCCGACCCACGGCGGCTTCGGCATCGGCACCGCGTCGGAAAAGTTCGCGGCCCTGCTGAAAGACGAGCGGTTCTGGAACAACTCCTTGCAGAAGCATTTCAATGACGGAGCGACGGACGGGCTCGAGGCGCAGCCGGTCTGATGTCGACCGCGTCCTTCTTCAGAACCTGCTCCGCCCTGGTGCCTGTACGGGGCGGCTCAAAGGGTCTCCCGGGCAAGAACATCCGCCCCCTCGCCGGTTCGCCCCTGTATGAGCACGCGGTGCGGCAGGGACAGGCGCACGCGGCGCGCTGCATCGTCTCCACGGACATCCCCGAAATCCTGCGCGACGGGGGGCCTTCCGGCTGTGAGGTGCTCCACCGCCCGGCGGAGCTGGCGACCGACACGACGCCCATGGACGCGGTCATCAACCACGCCATCGACGCGCTGAACCTTGAGGGCGGTGCGATCCTGCTGCTGCAGGCGACGTCGCCGATGCGTCTCGACCCCGATATCCGGGCGGCCTGCGATCTGTTCGAAACCGGGGAACACGACCTGGTCATGTCTGTCTGCCGGACAGACTCATCCGTCCTCAAATACGGCCTGCTCGACGGACCCGGGTTCATCCCCGTGGCCGACCCCGCCTATTGCTTCTCAAACCGCCAGACCCTGCCGGCCGTCTACCGTCCCAACGGCGCGATCTATGTATTCGGCGTCGACTGGTTTCGCCGGAACGGCGGCCTGGCGACCGACAAGATCGGCGCTGTCGTCATGCCGGAAGATCGAAGCATTGATATCGACACCCTGGCGGACTTCGAAAGGGCTGAGGCCGCCTGGCCGGCGTCCCGCGATGCGGCTGTCTCGACCGATGGCTGAGGCAAGCGTCTCACCCCGGCGCGTCCGACGCCCGCATCCCGGGCGATCAAGGGGGGCGGCATGAGGCTGCTCGCCCGAATCGACGTCAAGAATGAGTGGGTGATCAAGGGCATCCACCTGGAAGGCCTGCGCAAGGTCGGCGATCCGAACGAACTGGCGATCGCATACTATGAGGCCGGCATCGACGAGATCGTGTTCATGGACGCGGTCGCCAGCCTGTATGACCGCAACAACCTGTTCGATGTGATCAGCCGCGCGTGTCGCAATGTTTTCGTGCCCATCGCCCTGGGCGGCGGCCTCAGAAGCCTTGACGACGTCTCGCGGGCCCTGGACGCCGGGGCCGACAAGGTCGTGATCAACACCGGCGCCGTGCGCAACCGGGGACTGGTCGCCGAGATCGCGGAAACGTTCGGGTCCCAGTGCGTGGTCGCCTCGATAGAGGCCAAGCGCGGCGCCGACCGATGGGAGGCCTATGTCGACAACGGTCGCGAACCGACCGGTCTCGACGTCGTCGACTGGGCCAGGAGGCTTGAGGACTCCGGCGCGGGTGAGCTGTTGATCACATCCGTGGATCAGGAAGGCACGCGAAACGGCTTTGACGTCCCGTTGATCGAGGCGGTGCACGAGGCGACCCGATGCCCGGTAATCGTCAGCGGCGGCTATGGCAAGCCGGAGCACCTCGACAGGCTGCTCGCCAGGGTCAGGCCCAGCGCGGTCGCCTGTGCTTCGGTGCTGCACTACAGGCAGGCGACGATACCGGCGCTGAAGGCGCAGTTGGCGGGCGTGGCAGGACGGGCCGCATGACCACCACCGTTGGCATCGTTGACTACGGCATCGGCAACATTCGCAGCGTCGCCAACGCCGTCGCCCATGTGGGCGCGGAACCGCGGCTGTCGGCCGAGGCGGCCGAGCTCGAGGCCTGCGACAGACTGATCCTGCCCGGCGTAGGGGCCTTCCCTCGTGGAATGCAGGCGCTGGAGGAACGGGGCCTCGCCGCGTTTGTCCGGCGCTACGTTGCGGATGACCGCCCCTGTCTGGGAATATGTCTCGGCATGCAGATGCTCATGCTGGACAGTACCGAGTTCGGGCGCACGGCGGGGCTGGGCCTGCTGGACGGCGGCGTTGAGGGGCTGGCGGATCGGGGGGCGGAGGGTGCGATCCGGCGTCTGCCCAACGTCGGATGGCTCGGGGTCGAGCCGGCTCCCGACATCGAGGGTCTGGGCGCCCGGCTGCTGCGGGACCTTGGGCCGGAAGACCGGTTCTATTTCGTTCACAGCTACGCCGTCGGCGCCGATGCGCCCTCGGCCTCGGCCTTCGCGGACTATGAGGGCGCGCGTTTCGCCGCCGTCGTTTCACGTGGCAATCTCGCCGGAACCCAGTTCCATCCGGAGAAGAGCGGCGAGGCTGGTCTGAGAATGCTGAACAACTTCATCTACTGATCGAGACCTCGTCGCATGAACAACGCCGATAATCCGAAGGCATTCTTTGGCCTCCCCGAGGAGGTCATTTTCTGCAAACGGTGCGTGATCTCCAATCAGCGTCCGAGCTCCACGGTCGAGTTCACCCACACCCGCGAACAGAAGAAGCAGGTCATCGGCTTCGGCGAGGACGGCGTCTGCGATGCCTGCCGGTATCACGACGTCAAGGCCGGGCAGATCGACTGGAAGATCCGCGAGGACCAGCTCGTCGCCACGCTGGACAAATTCCGGCGCAACGACGGCGGCTATGACGTGGTCGTCCCCGGCAGCGGCGGGAAGGACAGCGCCTTCACCTCCCACGTGCTGAAATACCGCTACGGGATGAATCCCCTGACCGTCACCTGGGCGCCCCATCTGTACACCGAGATCGGCTGGAAGAACTTCCAGGCCTGGAACCACGTCGGCGGTCACGACAACATACTGTTCACCCCGAATGGCAAGCTGCACCGCCTGCTGACCCGCCTGGCCTTCCATCATCTGCTGCACACGCTCCAGCCGTTCATCGTCGGCCATCGGATCATTGGCCCGATGACGGCCGGCAAATTCGGCGTCGAACTTGTGATGTACGGCGAGAACCAGGCTGAATACGGCAACAATGTCGCGGACAACTATGTCCCGACGATGGATGAGAAGTTCTTTTCCACCAGCAACCCCTACGAAATGGTCCTGGGCGGAAAAACCATCAGCGAGATCATTTCGGAATACGGTTTCCGCATCAACGATTTCACGCCCTACATCCCGCCCGATGCCGCTTATCTGAAAGAACGCAACATCGAGGTCCACTACCTTGGTTATTACCTGCCGTGGGATCCACAGGAGTGCTATTATTACGCCGTAGAGAATACCGGATTCCAGGCCAATAGTGAGCGTACGCAGGGCTCGTACTCGAAATATTCAAGCCTGGACGACAAGATCGACATGTTCCACTACTTCACCACCCTGATCAAATTCGGCATAGGCCGCGCGACATACGACGCCGCCCAGGAAGTCCGGAACGACAAGATCACGCGGGAGGAGGCCGTTCATCTGGTTCACAAGTACGACCTGGAGTTCCCGAGCAAGTTCTTCGCTGATTTCCTCGAATACATCGACACCACCGAGGAGGAGTTCTGGCGCGTGGTCGACAGCTTCCGGTCTCCGCATCTGTGGGAGAAGGTCGGCGGCGAATGGCGCCTGAAGCACCGGGTCGAGTAGTCCTGATGACAGCGCCTCTCCGGGTTCTCCACCTCGCCAGCTTCAGCGGAAACATCGGCGACAACGCCAACCACATGGGCTTCCGTCCCTGGTTCGAGACCCAGGTGGGGCGGGCCGTCGAGTGGTCTGATCTCGAGATCCGGGAATTCTACTGGCGCGAACGTGAGTTCGATGACGCCTTCGTGGCCCTGGCCAACGCCCATGATGCGGTGGTTATCGGCGGTGGGAACTATTTCGAGCTTTGGGTGGAATCCTCTCCCACAGGAACGTCCATCGCCATCGACCCATCGCGGTTCGCCCGGATCCGGGTTCCGGTGCTCTTCAACGCCCTGGGGGTCGACGCCGGACAAGGCGTTCCGGAGGTGTCACTGCAACGCTTCAGGGCCTTCCTCGGCGCCCTTGTCGCCAATCCCCAATATCTGGTCAGCGTCCGCAACGACGGGGCCATCGAGACCCTGCGCACCTACCTTGGCGAGTCCTCTGTCGAGGGCGTGCATCATGTTCCGGACGGCGGATTCTTCCTGCCGACGCCGGATGCGATCTCCGGCAGGCTGTTGGAGCCCGGTCGCCGGCATGTCGGGATCAACCTGGCGTGTGACATGGCCGAGGTCCGTTTTGGAGGCTTCGGCGCCCAGGGCGGGCGGGCGGGATTCGTGGGCGAATTCGCCGAAGCGATTTCGAAGCTGGCCGAAGCGCACCGTGAGGTGAGCTTCATATTCTTCCCCCACATCTTCAGAGACCTCGACATCATCTCCGAGGTCCTCGGGGCCCTGGGCGACCGCCTGCGACGCACGCGAGTCAGCGTCGCCCCCTATGCCTCCGGCCCGGTCGCAGCCGCCGAAATCTTCGAGATGTACCGGCAGTGCGATCTGGTCATGGCGATGCGCTTCCACGCCAATGTCTGTCCCATTGGAATGGGGCGACAGACGTTGGGCCTCGTCTGCTATCGCCAGATCGAGAAGCTGTACGAGGAACTCGGACAGGCCGATCGCAGGATCGATGTCTCGCGGCCCGGCTTTGCCGACACCCTGGCGGCCAGCGCGAGCCGGGCGCTGACCCGGCCGGAGACCTTCGGAGCCGGCCCCGACGAAGCCCGCAGGCAGGTTGAGGCCATGCGCGAACGCTTCGGCGTCGCGCTTCAGAGCTGGGCGCGGCGCAACGCCCTCTGACGTTTGTTCCGCCCGCGGGTCGTCCGGGCGGCGCCGTCACTCTGCGACGATAATCTCTTCCACCTGTCCGAGGGGGAACCGCTGCAGTTGAACCTGCCCCGACTGCGCGACGCTCTCCACATCGGGAGCCGGGGACCGGAGGCCGTACGGCTTTCTCGCTCCCAGCGCCTGCAGGATCTCCCGCCTCGTCCCCTCCAGCCGCAAGGCGGTGAGGACCCCGGACTCATAGGCGCGGGTGTCGATGCCGATCCGACGGTGATCGGCATGCACTTCGGCGGTCGGCGTATGGCCATGCACGACGATCTTGTCGAACTCGACATCGCTCTCGAGGAAGGTGCGCCGGATCCACAGCAGATCTTCTGCGGTCTGCCGCTCAAGCGCCACGCCAGGCCGCGCCCCGGCGTGTGCGAAGAAATAGTCGCCGACCGTGATGCTGAGTTCCTGGTCCTCGAGGAAAGCTCGTTCAGCGGCGGTCAGCTTGTGATTCAGATCGGCCGAGAGATGCGCCCAGGCGTCCATCCGGTGCTTGAGATCCGGGATCCGCAGGCCATACGATCTTATCGTGGCGTCGCCGCCATAGTCGCACCACTTGGCGCCGACGGTCGGGTCCCGGAGAAAGTCCAGCATGGTCTCCTCATGGTTGCCTCTGAGGAAACGCCACTCGATGCCCGCGTCCCGGTCGAGACCCGCCAGAAATTCGACGACCCCGCGAGATTCCTCTCCGCGATCGACGTAGTCGCCAAGAAAGATAACCAGGGCCTGCCGGGGGCGGGCGACGGCCATCTCTTCGACGATCGCCCCGACGAGAGGCTTCAGAAGGTCCAGCCGGCCATGAATGTCACCGATCGCCCATGCCACGGTCCCGTGCGGCACGGCGGGCGACGCCGGCGCTGCCGGGGCGGCCGTCCTGGGTCTTCGCTTCAACAGTTTCGAAAACATGGGCTCTCTTCGAACGCCGCGGCCATCACTCCGCCGACCGATACCCCGGCCTCAGGGCCGGTGACGCACGCACCTTCGCAAACGGTTGCGCCAGTAAAAGGGCAAGTCGTTGAACACAGCACCAAATCCGCTCTTGCGTGCGCTTAGTCGGGCGGGCCGGCAATGTCCATCAGATACCCCTTCGGCGGTCGCTCGCCCGTTGTCACTCGCCGGCGGATGGTGTTGTTGGAGGGATGATCCAGGATCGCTCACTCCTCCCCCTGCTGCTGGCGGCTATCGTGGCGGCGGGGTCCGCCGGTTGCAGCCAGACGCCGCGGGGCCTTCCGGCCACGACCGCCGGTTCGGACGAGGCCGCGCGCCTCGCCGCCCTCACCGATCTGGATCAACGCGTGGCGCGCGTGACCTGGAATCTCATGGAATCCAATGTTGAGCTTTGCCCGGTGGTGCGCCGGTCCGCGGGCTGGGCGCTCCACTCCGCCCGCCAGTACAGCCTCGCGCTGCGCCCCCACGCCGTCGCCCGGTTCGATCTCAGAGGCGACCTGCCGGGCGTGCTGGCGACGCCCGAGGGATCGCCCGCCGCAGCCGCGGGCCTCCGCACCGGCGACCTTCTGCTCGCCGTCGGCGGCGCGTCACTGCTACCCGGCGGATCCGGAACCGGGCCGGCCTATGAAGGGCTGGCGGCGAACATCCGGATCGTCGACGCGGCCATGGCCGACGGTCCCGCGACCTTCACCGTGGAGCGCGGCGCGGAGACTCTTGATGTCACGGTCCAGCCCCGCTCCGCCTGCGGCTATGAGGTCCAGTTGAACCCCTCTGACGAACTCAACGCCCGCGCCGACGGGCGGAGGCTGTTCATCAGCACCGCTCTGGCCGGCTTCGCCGGAAGCGACGATGAACTGGCTGTGATCCTCGGCCATGAACTCGCCCACCACGTCTTGCGTCACCGCCACTGGAGCGACACCGGAGGCGCCGCCCGTCAGGCCAATGACGGGGCGTGGCAAGGGGAAGGCGGTGAGGGCAACGCCGAGCAGCAGGCGGACCGGGTGGGTCTCTATCTGATGGCGCGCGCCGGCTATGACCCGGCCGTCGCCGCGCCGTTCTGGCGTCGCTTCGGCGCCTCCAACTGGCGTGTGCGCTTCCCGCAAATCGGCCATGCCTCGGCCGGATCGCGGGCGCTGGCGCTGGAAGCGGTCCAGCGCGAGATAGAGGCGAGACGCCAGGCCGGGGGGGAGCTGCTGCCCTGACCGGCGGGGCGTCCCGGGGTCGGTCGCTTGACCTGACCGGTGAAGAGGGCGTTAACTTCCGGGAGTCCACGGGAGGGTCGAGAATGCAGGTCGAACATCCCTTGCCGCGCACGGCGGAGCGCCCCGCGGCGGCCCGTCCGATATCCGGCGCCGGCCGCACCGCCGGCCTCTATGGCGAGGTCGTGGCCCTGCCGGAAAGCCGGCGGGCTGCGAGGACCGACCGAAAGGCCGCCGTCTAGCCAGGTCCCCGGGACGTCAGGCGTCGCCCGGGACGGGCGCTCCGGCCGCCATTGACTCCCGCAGCTGCAGCCACGCCGCGACGAGATGGTAGAGCGAGCTGGCCGGCGCCGGCTCGTCGACGAAGCGCCCGTCCGGGGCCTGCTTGTCCCGCCACAGGCCGCCCGGCTGCAGATACAGACGCAGGCCTTTCAGCGCCTCCCCGGCATGCCCGTCCGGGGCGCGCCGGCCCAGGATGAGGGCGGCCTTCAGTCGCTCGGTCTGCGGCCACAGCCGGGCCCGGGCGGAACGCACCTCGAAGCCATCGTCCAGTTCGTCGACCGCCACGCCGCGCGCGGAGTCCACGCCTCGCAGGCCCACGCCATAGAGCCGGGCGGCGGCCTCCACGGCCCCGTCGTCGCCCCGCGTCCGGCCCCAGCGGGTCAGCAGCCAGGCCCATTCGAACTGGTGGCCGGGCTCGACCAGACGGCCGGCCTCGCCCGCGGCCGGACTCCAGTCCGCCTCGAAGAACTCGCGCAGGAAGCCGCCCTCCGGGTCGATGAATCGCCCGCGCGCCAGACCCACGATCTCGTCGGCCATGGCGCTCCATGCGCCGTTCGGCTCCAGCGCCTCCCAGGCCAGACAGGCTTCCAGCAGGTGCATGTGGGCATTGGCCTGATACGGATGGCCCCGGTCCTCGCGCCAGCCCCCGGCCGGGTGGGCCAACCCGGCCAGCCCTTCGCGCATGGCTTTCGCCCGCGCCGTCATCCGCCCGGGATCCACGCCCGCCTGGGCGCCGGCGGCGAAGGCCAGCAGGGCGAAGGCCTGGTCATACAGCGAGGCGGCGTCGTCCAGCACCTCGCCCGCGGTCGACACCCGGGTGCGGTACAGGCCGTCCGGCCGTCGGTTGGTGGCCTCGAACCGGTCGAGGGCGTCGCGCACCAGCCGCCGCCACGGACCGGCCCACCCCGCCTGTCCGGCGACGCCGAACACCCAGGCCTGACGCGCCTGCACACGGGCCCGACGGAAATCGCTGTCGCACGCCCCCTGCTCGTCGAGCGTCTCGCGGAAGCCGCCGTCCTCGTCCACCCCCAGCGTCGCCCACAGCGGCAGGGCCTCGAGGCGCATCCACCGGTCGAACGCCCGCGCCTGCTCGTCCAGCGTGACGGAGGACTGACCCTGGGCGTGCACGGGCGAGGTCTGGCGGATTCGATCCACCAGCGCCTTGACCTCCTGCGCCCGGTCCAGGCTGCAGACCAGCACGGCGTCGGGTTCGACGATGATGGCCAGATCCCTGACCCCGGCCGTAGCGACGACCATGCCTTCCGCCGCCCGGACCAGACAGGTATCGCCCGGGGCGCCCACCCAGACGCCCTTCTGGCCGGCCTTTACGGCCGCGACGGCATCCCAGGCGCCCAGGTCCGACCATCGGAAGTCGACCGGCAGCACCGACACGCGACCGCTCCGTTCCATCACGGCGTAGTCGATGGATATCCGCGGCGAGCCCAGAAAGGCGTCCGTCAGGCGCACGACGTCGTCTGACGTCTCCGGAAGCGCCGCCGCGACAGCCGCGGCCACGTCGGGCGCGAAAGTCTCAAGTTCGCTGAGCAGGACGTCGCCCCGGACCATGAAATTTCCGCTGTTCCACAGAAAGCCGTCCCGGACATAGGCCTCCGCCCGGTCACGATCGGGCTTTTCCACGAAGCGAAGGACCTTGGCCAACCCCGTTGATGCCGGCTCGATATAGCCATAGGCCGAGGACGGGCCGGTCGGCCGCACCCCGAAGGTGACGATCTCGCCCCCGGCCGCGGCGGGCGCGCCGGTCATCACCGAATGCCGGAAGGCGTCCGCGTCGGGGATGTGGTGATCGGAGGCCACGAACAGGGCGATGCCGTCGGCCGCCCGCCGGCTGATCCAGACCGCCGCCGCCGCCATGGCCGCGGCCGAGTCCCGCCCCTCGGGCTCCAGCAGGACCGTGGCCTCCAGCGACAGGGCCGCCAGTTGCTGGACGATGGCGTCCCTGTGACTCTCGCCGGCGACAATGATGAGCCGCCCCGCCCCCTTCGTCAGAGGCGCGACTCGCCGGGCGGTCTCCTGGAAAAGCGACAGGTCGCCGACCAGGTCGAGAAACTGCTTGGGTGTATTCGGTCTCGAAGCCGGCCACAGACGCGTTCCCGCGCCGCCACACAGGATGACCGGAAAAACAACCATGCCGTGCTCCAAATTCCAGATGCGAAGTCTCTAGACGCTGACAGGAGCCAGAACCAGCCGCGCGTGTCCGAATCCTAGAACGCGGTCCGCCATTGCCCCATCAGCCCCAGTGCGGGCGCGGCCGTGCGCACGTGTCGATCATCCCGCGTGAGAACGGCGCGAAGGTTCAGATACGACCCGTCCGGCAACTGATGCAGGCTGCCGAGCGCCAGATCGATCTGCCGGCCCGTCGGGCTGGCGGAGAACCGTCGCTCTGAAAAGGTCAGCGGATCGAAATAGGCCAGGGGCGCATCGGCCAGCCAGGCGCTGAACTCCCCGCTCTCGACCCGCAGCGGCTGGGAAATGGACCAGGTCAGGGAGCGGCAACCGAGCCCCAGCGCATCGCAGACCGTCGTCAGCCCAAACCGCCAGTTTGAGCTGATCGCCGCCTCCGACAGGGACATGAACTGGCCCGAAAGGTCGGTTGTGGCCCAGCCCATCTCCGCGTCCAGCCACAGGTTGGCTGCAAGATCGAACCGCCCCGAGACGGCGGCGAAGGTCGTCTCGCTCGGCATCTCGAACCCGGATCCGATCGGCGCATAGGAGCCCAGCGGCCCCATCCGCTCCGACAGGTCGCCGCCGGCGAAGGTCATGCGGAGGGTTTCGGTGGCCCGCCAGTCCAGGGCGAAGCGGGCGTAGCGCGAGACGTCGACTTCGGCCGCCTCGAACGGCATCGGCCGGTCGCCGACCCCCGCATCCGCCGTCAGCGTCAACGCCCCGAGCCGGACCGCCCCGAGCCAGGCGCGGTCCACCTGGGCGAGCGAGGCGAAGCCGTCCGCGGCGCCGAGCTCGAACGGAGACCGGGCGCCGTTCTGGCCCTGCCAGACGGCGATCACGCCCGGGCCGGTGGTGAACTCCATCATCACGTCATCGCGCTGGCCTTGATGCAGCCACGGCGTCAGGGCGCGGCCGGCGGCCACCGGATCCCAGGCCCCGTCATCGATGGCGACGCCTGATGTCAGCGACAGCTGTCCGCCCAGCGGGGTGGCGACGCTGAGGGTCGTCTGTCGTCGTTCGGCGCCGGGCAGGCGCGCGGCGTCGGCGCGCGGCGCGGCGCCGTAGGACGCGCCGAGGTCGACCCGGAACAGCCGGTCGAACGAATCGTGTCCCACGGTGGCGAGGGCCGGACTGGCCCGCAGCGCGTCGCCGAAGGCCGCTCCCGTATAGGCGTAGCGCTGGCTAGTGACGGACAGGGTCGCCCCCGAATTCATCGCGACGCTGGTCGATCCGATCGGCTGGAACGCCTGGGCGATGTCCAGCAGGCCCTGCCCATAGACGCCGTCGATCCCCGGGGCCCCCGCATCACGCGCGGTCGTCAGCAGGATCTCGACGGCGTCCTTTCCGGACAGATTGGGGAAGGCCTGCAACAGCAGGGCGAGGGCGCCGGCGACCGCCGGGGCCGAGAAGGAGGTGCCGTTGATGCGCCAGCACGACGTGCCGTCGCATCCGGAGATCACATTGACCCCCGCAGCGCTGAGATAGCTTGCCGCCGAAACGCCGGCGCGGTTCGAGAAGTCGGCGATCTCGTTGGCGGCGTTGTGGGCCCCCACGACAATGATGCTGCCGGCGAAACGGGGGTCCGTGGCGTAGCGGCCGGGCCACTCCGGGCTCGACCCGCTCTCGTTGCCGGCGGCGATGGTGAAGACGATTCCGGCGTTGACGGCGCGGGCAAGCGCCGCCTCGAAGCCGCCGCCCAGCGGGTCGCCGCCCCCCAGCGACATGTTCACGACCGGGACGTTATGGGCGATGGCGTAGTCGATCGCGCGCGCCAGATCGGAGGACTTGAAGCAGACGTCGTCCTCGGGCTCGTCGCAGTCGCTGACGTCAGCGCGGATCGAGACGATGGTGGACTGATAGGCGACGCCGATCGTCCCGAACCCGTTGAAGTTCGAGGCGATCACGCCCGACACCAGGGTCCCGTGATCATCCGGCCCCTCTGGCGCGTTCCGCCCCTGGACGACGTCGGTGGAGGCGCTGGAGATGCGGCCCTGCAGGTCGGCCTGACCGAACTGGATGCCCGAATCGATCACCCCGATGCGAATGCCGGCCCCGGTGGCGGCCGCGTCCCAGGCTGCAATCGCCCCGGTGTTCCCTACGCCATAGTTGCGCAGATATTCGACCGAGTCCGCGGACGGCGGAGGAGCCGGTGGCGGGGGCGGCGGCGGAGGCGGAGGGGGCGGCGGAGGCGGAGGCGGAGGGGGCGGAGGAACGGTCGTGACCATGCCGCCGCCACCACCGCCGCCGCCGCCGCCGCACGCCGAAAGCGGCGCTGCGATCGCCGCGAGCAGCAGCAATCCCGGGATCGACCCTGACCAACGAATACGCACCGAACCTCACCCAACTCACGCCCCGAAGGGGAGGCTAGGGCCGGGGCGGGGAAATGTGCAATCATTTTGCCGGGATGGGCGCGTTTGGTCAGTCCGCCGCGGTCTGACCCGCCGGTTCGGGCGCGCCCGGCGCCGGAACCGCGCCCGTGGACATCGGCGCCGGACCGGCCGAAAGCGGAGTCTCCCCGCGCCACGCGGCCGCGGGGTTCAGGGCCGCCGTCGCCTCGAGAAAGGTCCCGGGTTTCATCGACGGCTCCTGGGCCGTGCGCAGTCCAACCACCCGCGCCAGGTCCGCGATGAAGGTGATGCAGTTGCGCCGCCGCAGGTCATAGACCGACCCTTCGGGGCTGTTCCACCACTCGGCCCGCGCCCTGAGCGCATGCCAGGTGGCGTCGTCGACCGTCAGCGCGAGGAACGGCTTGCCCTCGCTGACATAGCGGGCGTCGGGTTCAGTCACCACGCCGCCGCCGCGCGTGAACAGCAGATGCGGACCCGGACTCTTCGCGGTGAAGCCCGCCGACCAGTCGACCGGCGCGCCCGTGGCCTCCTCGCTGCCCACCGCATGCACATAGGCGTGGGGGAACAGAAGGTCGCCGCCCCTCACCCGCGCGCCCGGGTGGGCGTAGAAGGTCACCGTCACCTCGGCCAGGGCCTGGCCGGCGATCAGGGCCAGAAGGCCGCCCAACACCCATGCGCGCATTCCGTCAGGCTCCTTGCCGCCCGTCGATGATGGCGGACCTTTCGAAACGCGCAAGGGCCGCCGGGGATGCCCCGACGGCCCTCGTCCTCACCTCATGGCGTCAGTGGGACGCCGGCGCCGCCCCCACGTCACCGCCCCGGGCGCGGCTGCGCGCCGCGGCGACGGCGAACACGGTCAGCAGCACATAGCCGATCATGGGCACGAGGAAGGCCATGTTCAGATTGCTGAGGTCCGCCACCCGGCCGCCGATCAAGGGCAGGATCGCGCCGCCGATGATGGCCATGCACAGGAGACCCGATGTCGCCGAGGCCGAAGCCGTGGACCGCTCCAGCGTCAGGGTGAAGATGGCGGGGAACATGATCGAGTTGAACAGGCCGACGGCCAGGGCCGCGAACGCCGCGCTGACGCCGCCGGTCTGGGTGACGATCAGGCACAGCACGGCGGCGCAGGCCGTGCAAACGGAGAGCAGGACGCCCGCCGGCACGCGTGTCAGGAAGGCGCTGCCGGCGAAGCGGCCCATCAGGGCCCCGGCCCAGTACAGCGCCACCAGCCGGCCGGCGTCATGTATCGGCAGGCCGAGGGTGCTGTCCGAGTGCAGCAGGTTGGTCATCAGACTGCCGATGGTCACTTCCGACCCGACATAGATGAAGATCGCCACCGCGCCGAATATGGCCCAGCGCGACTTCAGGGCCTTGAGCGGCGATCCCGGCGTCTCCGCCGCCGCATTGGCCGCGCTCGCCGACGTCAGCTTGCCGCGCACGGTCCAGATGAATCCGCCCAGCAGGGCGAAGAACACCGCCAGGCCGATGAAGATGGTGTCGATGTTGCGCAGGGTGGCCGCCCGCGCCGTCTCGTCCATCACCACCGGAGCCGCCTGTTCCGCGACCGCCGCCGAGGCGGCGACCGAGTCGGCATAGCCGCCCATGCCGCCGACGTAGTTGTGGAGGAAGATGACCCATCCGACCACCAGGCCGGCCGCCGCGCCGACGACCAGCCAGCCTTTGACGTCGCGTCGCAGGGCGCCCACCAGGAGGCCGGCGACAAGCCCGAGGCCGACGCCGAGAAGGATCAGCAGCAGGGCGGTGGGCGACGCCAGCGCGCTCACGCCGCCGACGGCGAAGATGCCGCCCGAGAGCATGACGGTCGCCCCCAGAAGCGGGCCCACGACCGTACCGAGCGAGTTGAAGGCCTGGGAGAACACCAGCCGGAAATGGGAGCCCTTCGGCGCCCCCAGCGACGCCGCCAACGGGTTGGCGGCGACCTGCAACAGGGTCACCCCTGCGGCGATGACGAACAGGGCGACCAGAACGCCGGGATAGAAGTCCATCAAGGTCGAGAGCGGCACGATCAGGGCGCCGACGACCATCACCGCCAGGGCCCCGACAATCGATTTCGCATAACCCAGCCGGGCCAGCAGGGCCGCCGCCGGCAGGGAGACGATGCCGTAGGCCGTGAACCAGGCGAACTGGGTCAGCAGGGCCTCGGTGAAATTCAGGTCGAAGACGCCCTTCACCGCCGCAATCAGCGGATCGATCAGCGATGTGGCGAAGCCCCAGGCGAAGAACAGGGTGGTCACATAGGCGAAGGCGAGGGTCGTCCCCCCGCGCGCCGGCGTCTGGTTGTCGGTCATCTCACTCCCCGGATCGCCGCGCATCCGATGCGCGCGGCGCTTCCGTAAACGCTTTCATCGTCGGTCGGCCGCGTCCAGACGTTTTACCGGAACCGTAACCAAAAGTGGCCGGTATCCACAGCAGGGGCGACCCGCGCTACCGTGGCCGCAAATCCGGGGGTTGAGCTTGACCGTGCAGAATTCCAAGACCCCGCCGACCGGGACCGACGCCGCCGAATGGTGGCGCGGCGCGGTCATCTATCAGGTCTATCCGCGCAGTTTCGCCGATACGAACGGGGACGGCGTCGGCGACCTGACGGGCGTCACCGATCACCTCGACCACATCGCCTCGCTGGGCGTCGACGCCGTCTGGCTGTCGCCCTTCTTCACCTCGCCGATGAAGGATTTCG
>CAZGPS010000012.1:0-26113 GCA_964527675.1 uncultured Brevundimonas sp.
GGCCGAAGCGGTCGGCGTGCTCGATGACCATGATCGAGGCGTTGGGCACGTCGACGCCGACCTCGACGACCGTCGTCGCGACCAGCAGCGGCGTGCGCCCGTCGGCGAAATCGGCCATCACCGCCTCGCGCTCGGCGCCGGCCATCTGTCCATGGGCGAGACCGACCTCGACCCCCATGATACGGCGCAGGTCGGCGGCGCGGGCCTCGGCGGCGGCTAGATCAGAAGCCTCGCTCTCGGCCACCAGCGGGCAGATCCAGTAGGCCTGGGCGCCGCTGTCGAGCGCCGCCTTGAGGCGTTTGGTGACCTCGCCGATGCGGGCCAGCGGGACGACGGCGGTGGTTACGGGGGTTCGCCCCGGCGGCTTCTCGGTCAGGCGCGACACCTCCAGTTCGCCGTACTGGGTCAGTTCGAGAGTGCGCGGGATCGGGGTGGCCGACATGGTCAGCAGATGGACTCCGCCGGTTCGCGGATCGCCCTTGGCCTGCAGCCGCTGGCGTTCGTTGACGCCGAAGCGATGCTGCTCGTCGATCACCGCCAGGGCCAGGCGGTCGAAACGGACGGCGTCCTGGAACAGGGCGTGGGTGCCGATGGCGACCCGGACCTCGCCCGAGGCCAGCGCGGCCAGCCGGGTCCGTCGCTCGGCCGGGGTGTCGCGGCCGGTGAGCAGGATGGTGGGCAGGCCCGCGGCCTCGAGCATCGGCGCCAGCCGCTGCCAGTGCTGTCGGGCGAGGATTTCGGTCGGAGCCATCAGGGCGGCCTGGAAGCCGGACGCCGCCGCGTCCGCCAGCGCCAGGGCGGCCACGGCGGTCTTGCCGGAGCCGACGTCGCCCTGCAGCAGCCGGCCCATCTGTTCGCCCGAGGCGAGGTCGCGGCGGATCTCGACGAGGGCCTGGACCTGGGCCCGGGTCAGGTCGAAGGGCAGGGCGGCGAGAAGGTGCGCGGAAGGCCCGCCGGGCTTGATGACCGGCGCCGGGGTGATCTGGCGCGCCCGGCGGCGGCGGGCGAGGGCGAGCTGGTGGGCCAGTAGCTCGTCATAGGCCAGACGCTGGCGGGCGGGGGCGTCGGGCAGGAGGTCGGGTTCGGCGGCAGGGGCATGCAGGGCGGCGAGGGCGGCGCGCCAGCCGGGCCAGCGGCGTTTGGCCAGCCAGGCCGGGTCCTGCCACTCCGGCAGCTCCGGCGCGTGCTCGAGGGCGCCCTGCACCAGCTTGCGGAGCACTCGCGAGGTCAGGCCCTGGGTCGCCGGATAGATCGGCTCGACCGCGGCGATGTCGTCGGCCTGGGCGAGGGTGAAGATATCCGGATGGACGATCTGCACCTCGTTGTTGAAGCGTTCGACCTTGCCCGAGACCAGCCGACGCTCGCCCTTCGGCAGCAGGCGGTCGATGTGCTGGGCCGAGCCGCCGAACCAGATCAGATGGACGAAGCCCGTGGCGTCGGTGGCGCGGACCTTGATCGGCGCGCCGGGCTTGCCGGGGACGATGAGGCGATCGACGACGACCTCGAAGATTCCAACCTGTCCTTCCATGGCGGAGACGGCGGTCATCGGCCGCCGCACGATCAGGCCCGAGGGCGGCAGGAACAGCAGGTCGCGGACCAGCGGGCCGGCCAGCTTCTGGACCAGCGGCAGCACCTTGGGCCCCACGCCCTTCAGGGTGGAGACCTCGGCGAACAGGGGAAAGAGACTCGGCGGCCGCATCGGCGACAGCATAGCTGGCGAAAGCGCCTCTGGAACGCTATCTGACCGCACTTCATTGAAGTGCCCTGGCCCGTCGCCTTGGGGCTTCTCATTATTTCACCGGGCAAGGACGCTTGTGGCCGATACCGACGCACGCCTGAAAGAGAGATTGGGCCGCATTGCCTTCCGGGCGTGGCGGCGGGGCTTCCGCGAGGCCGATCTGGTGCTGGGCCCGTTCGTCGACCAGGTGGGCGCGACCCTGGACGCCGAAGAGCTGGATTCGCTGGAGGCCCTGCTGGCCCAGGACGACGACCACCAGCTCTACGCCTGGATCATCGGCACGGAGCCGACGCCGGCGGCGCACGACACCCCGGTGATGGGCAAGATCCGCGCCTTCATGCGCGACCATGTGGCCGCGGCCGTGGCCGAGGGGGCCGGTTGATGGACGCCCGGGTCTCCACGCACGACGACCGGGAGCTGGGCGGGGCGCCGGAAGGCCTCGACGCCCTGACCGTAGCCGAGCAGCTCAAGGCCGACGGCGGCGTCGGCGTCTTCGTGGCGCGCGACTACGCCCGTATGGGCGAGTTTGTTCAGGCGTTCCGGTTTTTCTCCAATGACATTGAAGTCGTGGAGTTTCCGGCGTGGGATTGCCTGCCCTACGATCGCCTGAGCCCGACCTCGTCAGTCTCGGCGGAGCGGATGGCGGCCCTGACCCGGCTGGCCCGGCATGACCCTGCCGAGCGCCGCCCGCTGCTGCTGGTGACGACGGTCAGCGCGGCGACCCAGCGCACGCCGCCGCGCGAGGTCACGAGCGGCGCCGGCTTCGAGACCACGGTCGGGCTGGACCTCGATACGGCGGCGCTGGAGCGCTATTTCGCCGCCAACGGCTATATGCGCGCCTCGACCGTGTCGGAAAAAGGCGAGTTCGCCGTGCGCGGCGGCGTAATCGACGTCTATCCCCCGGGCTTCGAGGAGCCGGTACGGCTGGACATGTTCGGTTCCGAGCTGGAGTCGATCCGCACCTTCGATCCGGCCACCCAACGCTCGACCGGCCAATTGCGCGCGGTGTCTCTGGCCCCGGTGTCGGAGGCCCTGCTGGACGCCGACAGCATCTCGCGCTTCCGCACCGGCTATCTGGCCCTGTTCGGGGCGGCCGGCGACGATCCGCTGTACGCGGCCATCAGCGAGGGCGCGCGGCGGCAGGGCATGGAGCACTGGCTGCCGCTGCTCTACGACCGGCTGGAAACGCTGTTCGACTATCTGCCCGACGACGCCCGGCTGTTCCTCGACAACCAGGTCGAGGCGGCGCGGGCCGAGCGCTGGACGCTGACGAAGGACGCCTATGACGCCCGCCGCGACGCGGCCATGGGCAAGGGCGGAGCCGCCTACCGGGCCCTGCCGCCCGAGCGGCTGTATCTGGGCGAAGGCGACTGGAACAGCGCCCTGGCGGGTCGCTGGGTGCGGCGGCTGTCGCCCTTCCACGGGCCGGGCGAGGACGCCGGCGGTCGGTTGGGTCGCAGTTTCGCGGCTGAACGGGCCCAGGACAGCGTCAATCTGTTCGAAGCGGTGGCGCGGCACGCCGAGGCAGTGAAGGCGGCCGGCAAGCGCGTGCTGTTCGCCTCCTGGACCGAAGGCTCGTCCGAGCGGCTGGCCTCGATGCTGGCCGACCACGGACTGGAGCACGTCGTGGCGGTGCGCGACTGGGCTGATGTCCAGAAGGCGCCGAAAGACATCTATCTGCGCGGCGTCCTGCCGGTCGAGCACGGCTTCGAGACCGACCAGATCGCGGTGATCTCCGAGACCGACATGCTGGGCGACCGGCTGGCGCGGCCGAAGAAGAAGCGACGGGCGTCGAACTTCCTCGCCGAGGCCTCGGCCCTGACCACGGGCGACCTGGTGGTCCACCTCGATCACGGCATCGGCCGCTATGAGGGGCTGAAGACGCTGGAGATCCAGCAGGCGCCGCACGACTGTCTGGAACTGCTCTATGCGGGCGACAGCAAGCTGTATCTGCCGGTCGAGAACATCGACCTGCTGACCCGCTACGGCAGCGACGCCGACGGGGCGCAGTTGGACCGGCTGGGCGGGGCCGGCTGGCAGGCGCGCAAGGCCAAGGCCAAACAGCGGCTGCGCGACATGGCCGAGGGGCTGATCGCCCTGGCGGCCAAGCGTTCGCTGCGGTCGTCCGATCCGATCACGCCGCCGCACGGCCTGTTCGACGAATTCTGCGCCCGCTTCCCCTATGAGGAGACCGATGACCAGCTGAACGCGATCGGCGACGTGCTGGAGGACCTCGGCAAGGGCACGCCGATGGATCGCCTGATCTGCGGCGACGTGGGCTTCGGCAAGACCGAGGTGGCGCTGCGGGCGGCCTTCGTGGTGGCGATGACGGGGCAGCAGGTGGCCATCGTCTGCCCCACGACCCTGCTGGCGCGGCAGCATTTCAAGACCTTCAGCGAACGGTTCGCCGGCTGGCCGGTGACGGTGCGGCATCTGTCGCGGATGGTGACGGCGAAGGACGCGGCGGAGACGCGCGCGGGGCTGAAGAACGGATCGTTCGAGATCGTCGTCGGCACCCATGCGGTGCTCAGCGAGCAGGTCGGGTTCAAGGATCTGGGCCTTGTTATCGTTGACGAAGAGCAGCATTTCGGGGTCAAGCACAAGGAGAAGCTGAAGTCCCTGCGGGCCGATGTTCATCTGCTGACCCTGACGGCGACGCCGATCCCCCGCACGCTGCAGATGGCGCTGTCGGGCATCCGCGAGATGTCGATCATCGCCACCCCGCCGGTCGATCGCCTGGCGGTGCGGACCTATGTCACGCCGTGGGATCCGGTGCTGGTGCGCGAGGCCCTGCTGCGCGAGAAATATCGCGGCGGTCAGGCCTACTATGTCGTGCCGCGCCTGTCGGACCTGCCGGACATCGAGCAGTTCCTTCGCGAGAAGGTGCCCGAGATCAAATTCGTCGTCGGCCACGGCCAGATGTCGCCGACCCAGCTGGAAGACGTGATGAGCGCCTTCTATGACGGCAGCTACGACCTGCTGCTGTCGACGACCATCGTTGAGTCCGGACTTGATGTTCCGACGGCCAACACCCTGATCGTGCACAAGGCCGACATGTTCGGCCTGGCCCAGCTGCACCAGATCCGCGGCCGCATCGGCCGGGCCAAGGCGCGCGCCTTCGCCTATCTGACCACCCCGCCGAACAAGCCGGTGAGCCTGTCGTCCGAGCGGCGGCTGCAGGTTCTGCAGTCGCTCGATAACCTCGGCGCCGGCTTCCAGCTGGCCAGCCACGATCTCGACCAGCGCGGCGGCGGCAATCTGCTGGGCGACGAACAGTCGGGTCATATCCGCGAGGTCGGCGTCGAGCTGTACCAGCAGATGCTGGAGGACGCGGTGTCCGAACTGCGTCTGTCCGGCGAGGGCGGCGGGGTCGTCGATCGAGGCTGGTCGCCGGCCATCAACGTCGGGGCGGCGGTGCTGATTCCCGAGGCCTATGTGCCGGACCTGAACGTGCGGCTGAGCCTGTATCGCCGTCTGTCCGATGCCGAGAACTCCGAGACCCGCGAGGCCCTGGCCGCCGAACTGATCGACCGCTTCGGCCCGTTGCCGGACGAGGCGAAACAGCTGTTGCGCATCGTCGGCATCAAGGCCAACTGCAAGACGGCCTGTATCGAGCGCATCGACATCGGGCCCAAGGGGGCGGTGCTGACGCTGCGCAACAACGCCTTCCCCAATCCGATGGGGCTGGTCGGGCTGATCCAGAAGAACCACGCCTTCTGGAAGATCCGGCCGGACCAGAAGATCGTGGTCAAGGGCGACTGGGACACGGCCGCGGAACGGCTGAAGGTGGCCGAGCGGATCACGGCCGATCTCGCGCGGGTGGCGAGGGCGGCGTGATGGTGCGCGTGCGCGAGGCGACAGAGGCCGACTGGCCCTTGATCTGGCCGATCGTCGAGGGCGTGGTGCGGGCCGGCGAGACCTACACCTATCCGCGGGATCTGACCGAGGCCGCGGCGCGGAGATTGTGGATGCCGCCGCCGCCGGGGGTGACCTTGGCGGCCGTCGACGACGCCGGTCGGATGCTCGGCACCGCAAAACTCGGGCCCAACCAGCTTGGGCCCGGCTCGCATGTGGCCAACGCCAGCTTCATGGTGGCGGATGGCGCGCGGGGGCGAGGGATCGGCCGCGCGCTTGGCGAGGCGGCGATTTCACGAGCCGCGGCGGACGGCTATCGCGCCATGCAGTTCAATGCGGTCGTCGAGGTCAATTATTCGGCCGTGGCGCTGTGGAAGGCGCTGGGCTTCGCCATCATCGGAACCTCGCCTGAGGCCTTTGATCATCCCCGCGACGGCCTGGTCGGGCTCCACATCATGTATCGGCGGCTCTGACCGCGGCTCAACTCTCGTGCGGCGCGGCGTTGTCGAAACGCTCGTCCCACCACGCCTTCCAGCGCCCTTCCAGATCGGCGAAGGCGGCATCGGACAGGCCAAAGGTGGTCAGAGTCAGCATGGTCGCGCCGCGCGGCCGCTTGTCCTCCTTCGGCGGGCTGTCCAGCACGACCAGCAGGCCGTCGCCCCAGGCGTCGACAGTGACGCCGATCTGGTGGCGGGCCGTGAACCAGACCTCGCCAGAGGCGTCCGCTTCCGGGCCCAGGGGCATCGACCAGGGCTCGCCCGGCGCCGGGGCGGCGTCGAGGCCCAGCACGGAACGACCCAGCCGGTCCGCGCGCGGCGGACCCGAGAAGAAGATCGTGCGGCGCGTTTCGCCGGGATGGCGGGCGAAGGCGAAGGCCAGTTGGTGGGTGAAGGAAATCCAGCCTTCGATCATGCCGTCGAACACGTCGGACCAGTCGCCGGCCGGGGCCGAGCGGACCACCCGAACGACGCTGGTCGCGTCGCCCGTCGCCTCCACTTCATAGCGGTCGTTGACGCCGACGAAGGTGACGGTCCTTCGCGCTTCGTCGGCCTCGGCGTGGGTGACGAAGATGAAGTCGATCTCGTCAGCGAGGGACTCGGCGTCCCAGCCGAACCAATTCCTGATCTGCGCCGGATCGCGCAGGGCGGCCCAGACCGCATCGGCGGGGGCGGGCACGGTGACCTCGACGAGGACGTGGTCTTCCATGGGCTTGGCGGCGTCGGTCATGGCGGTCAGTTCCTGGCTGGGGCGGGTCTGGGTGTCGCCGGATACGCGGCGGCGGTGAGGCGGTAACGTCGGCCCGAGGGGGCCGCGTATTTTCGGGCCAGGGCCGCGACGGCGGCGCTGACCTCCCCGGTGAAGGCGTCGAAATCGGCGGGAGCGGCGAAGGTCACGTCGGCCTCGACCGTCAGGGTCAGCAGGCGCGATCCTTCGGCGGCCGCGTCCTGCCGCATGCGGGCGACGTCGCGGACGATGGTCGAGGCGGTCGAGATCAGATGGTCGGCGGCGTGGCGGTCCTGGGCCTCGACGGCGTCGGGATCGACCGGCGCCTGCATCAGGGCCGGGTCGAGGACATAGTTCCGCGCCGCCACGAACAGCCGCTCGGTGAAGCCGCGCCGGCGGCGTTCTTCGGCCAGCTGCACCAGGCCGGCGGCCTCCAGCGCATTGACGTGATAGCCGATCTTCTGCCGCGGCATGCCCAGCTGTTCGGCGAGGCCGGCGGCCGAGGCCGGCTCGGTCAGGGCCGCGAGGATGCGGCGGCGGATCGGCGCCAGAGCCAGCAGGGCGGTGTCCAGGTCGTCAAGCAGGGCCGAGGGTCGGGCGGTCATGGCCCGAATCTGCATTAGACAAAACGAGTTGTCAAATGGAGGCTGTGGACGGGCGGATGTCGTGGGAGGCGCGTTCCAGCACCGTCGCCGGCGACTCGCCCGGCGCCACCTCGGCCACGCCAACCTCGAACTCGACCACGAAGGGCGAGCGGTCGGGGCCGGCGTCGAAGGCGGTGCAGCCGATCACCGCGGCGATCCGGTCGGCGGCGATCCGTCCGGATGGACCCCGGGTGGCGGGCAGGGCGAGGGCGAAGACGTCCGCCGACAGCCGGGCTGCGGTGTCCTCGGTGCGGATCAGTCGCGAGACCATGGCGCCGATCTGGGGCAGGGCGCGGTCGAGCCATCCGCCCTTGCGGGCCTCGACGACTGCCGGGGTCTCGGAGACGCGAAGCACCACCACCGAGAGCGGCCGCCGCCGCAGGCGGGCCCCTTCGGCGACCCGGGCGAGATGGCTGGCGAACAACTCCGGCGTGAACAGGCCGGTCGTCGGATCGGTGAGGCCTGACCCGCGAGCGCTTTCGAGCGCCCGGCGGATGGCGACGTGCCGTCGGTGATGCCGGGCCAGGGCGACGATCCGCTCGGCGGTCTCCTCCTCGGGCGTGTCGGCCGCCGCGACGTCGGCGAAGCCGCGATTGTACAGTTCGGCCAGATTGATCTCGCCGGATCCGCGCAGATAGAGCACCGCCGGAATATGATAGAGGCGGGTGTTCCGCTTCATGCCCGAGGCGATCGACAGGGCCGGGGCATGGTCCTCGGCGCCCCACAGAACGGCGGCGTCGAACGGCCGTTCATGCAGATAGTCGAAGGCCGTGTAGGGCGTCGGCGCGGCCACGACGTCGCAGCCCCGGGCCGCGAGGGCGTTGGACAGGGCGAGGAAGTGGCGGTCCGGCTTGCCGGCGGCCAGCACCCGCAGGGGGCTGGCGTCCTGGTCAGGAAGCAGCAGCGGCTCGCCCCGGGCGGCGAAGGTCGCCTCGCGCAGGCTGACCTCCTCCTCGGCGATGGCGGCCCGGACGAGGGTCTCGAGCCGCAGGGCGGCCTGGGCGGCGTGAGGGGCGCCGGACATGGCGATATCGGCGACGCCGGCCGACCAGTCGGCCGCTGCCGGACCGATGGCCATCACCGGCAGGCGGCGCGGCGACACGGTCTGGCGCAGGGCCGCGATGCCGCTTTCGGCATCAGGCAGCCGGGCGTCCAGGATCACCGTCTCGAGCGGCCAGTCGATCAGGACCTGTATGGCGCCCGGCAGCGACCGCGCCGTGACGGTGCGCCAGCCCAGCGCGTCCAGCCCCTGGCACAGGGACCCGATCAGGTCGTCGTCCGGGGCGACGACCAGAATGCGCGGATCGGAAGTCAAGTTGGTGTCTCCAGCGGCCCCCCACCCGGGCCGGCTCCAAAGCGGTCGGACCATAGCGAGGGTCGCCGTGAAGAGGCAACCGGCCGGGCCATCCTTTCCCAAGCGGTGAAATGCGTTAAGAAGGCGCCATCAGGGGTGGGACGGGATACCGGTTTGCAGGCCAGGACGGACATCAACGAAGCCGTGCGCTGGGCGACGCCTGCGCTTTGGGGGCGTCTGGCGGTCAGGGCGTTCGGGCGCAGCTGGGGCCGGGACGTCATGCTCTACACCGGCGGGGTCTCCTTCTTCGCCTTGCTGGCGGTGTTTCCGGCCATCGCCATCCTGATCGGCTTCTACAAGGCGGTGCTGTCGATCGGTCAGGTCAGCGAGCAGGCGGCGGCGCTGGCCGATGTCATGCCGCACGCGGCCCGCACCATCTTCATGACCGAGATCGATCGCCTGGCCAATGCCTCGGCGCGGACGGTCTCGGCGCAGAGTGCATTCGCCCTGATCATCGGCGGCTACGCGGCCCATAGAGGATTCAAGGCCTTGCTCGCAGGCCTTAATCTCATTCACGATGAAACCGAACCGCACGGCTTCCTCAAATTCAACCTCCTCGCCTTCTTCGTCGCCCTGTTCGCCTTCGCCCTGTTCACCGTTGTTTCCGGCGCGGTGGTGACATCCCGTCTTCTCGAGCACACCGGGCCGGGCGCGGCGGCGCAGGGGGGCGGCCTCGGCGCCGCCTTCGTCGGCCTGTGGCCCGCGCTTGGCCTCGGCCTCGGCCTCACCATGCTGTACCGCTACGCCATGTCGCACCGGGCGCCGGTCGCCTGGGCTCCGGCGATCGTCGGCGGCGTGGTGGCGACGGTCATGTCGACCATCTCGTCCTGGCTGTGCGCCATCTATGTCGAGCAGATCGCCCCGCTGGGCGCGACCTACGGCTCGGTCGGCGCGATCGTCGTCCTGCTGATCTGGCTGTCTTGGAACGTCAACGCCATCTTCTACGGCGGCGCCTTCGCGACAGAGATGGAGATCGTCCAGCGCTCGAGTGGCGCGCCTGAGCTCGAGCCGGCCGATCCACTGCCGGAATCCGTGGTCAGCCTGTCGGAGCGGCGGGCGTCTCGACGTCGATAGTCAGGACGCCGTCGCTCTCGGCGATCGAGATCACCCGTCCGCCCATTCCGGCCATCAGGTGCGGCACGTCGATCCGGGCCATGGGATCGCTTGCCAGCAGGGTCAGGCGAACCCGGGGCCCGACCTGGCGGATCGCCTTCTGCAGCTTCAGGCTCGGGGTTGGGCAGCAATGCCCACGGGCGTCGATGATCATCCGCCGATCCGGTCCAGCAGAAGCCGCAGGGCGGCGCGGACGCTCTCCAGCCTGACGGCCTCGCGGCCGATGTCGCCGAAGCGGCGCTCTACATGGATCAGGCCCGCCGGGCCGGCCGCGGCGAAATGCACCAGCCCGACGGGTTTCTCCGCCGATCCGCCGCCCGGCCCGGCGATGCCAGTCACCGCCACCGAGACGGTGGCCGCGGAGCGGGCTACCGCGCCTTCGGCCATGGCCCTGGCGACTTCCAGGGAGACGGCTCCGTGGCGGGCGATCAGGGCGGCCGGGATGCCGAGCAATTCGCTCTTGGCGGCGTTGCTGTAGGTCACGAAGCCCCGCTCGACCACGGCCGACGATCCCGCGACGGCGGTCAGGGCCCCGGCGACCAGGCCGCCGGTGCAGCTCTCGGCCGTGGCGATCATCAGGCCGCGCGCGGCGGCGGCGTCGAGGGCCTGGCGGGCGAGGGCGTCGATGTCGTCGGGAAACATGGGGCGGGGGCCTTCCGAAGGGGCGGCGAGTCGGTCCAGGATCGCGCGACGCGCCCCGGAACGGCGCCAGCATACGGGGCGGGCATGAGCGACACCACTGGCGACTCCGGCCTGTCCGTCCGGCCCGCCGACCGGCTCACCCCGCTGCTGTTCGCGGTCGCCATCTTCACCTCGGCCTCGCTCGTCTTTGTCGTTCAGCCGATGGTCGCCAAGCTGGTCCTGCCGATGCTGGGCGGGTCGCCGGCGGTGTGGAACACCGCCATGGTCTTCTTCCAGGCGGCGCTGCTGGCCGGCTATCTGTACGCGCATCTGCTGCAGCGGGTGACGTCGATCAAGGTCCAGGTGTCGATCCATCTGGCGCTGCTGTTCCTCGCCGCCCTCTTCCTGCCGCTGCATATCAACGGCTGGCTCGGCGACCCCGATCCGGCCGCGCCCATCGCCTGGCTGCTGGCGACCCTGGCGCTGTCGGTCGGCGCGCCGTTCGCAGTGCTGTCGGCCACCGCGCCGCTGCTGCAGGCCTGGTTCGCGCGGGTGCGCGCCGGCTATCCCGACGGCAAGAACCCCTACGTTCTCTACGCGGCCTCCAACCTCGGCAGCTTCCTGGCGCTGCTGTCCTACCCGTTCGTGATCGAGCCGCTGACCACTCTGTTCGGGCAGCGGATGGCCTGGACGGGCGGCTACTGGGCCTTTTTGCTGATGGTTGCGGCCCTTGCCTTCACGGTCTGGCGCCGACGTCTGGATCGCACCGCCGAGCCCGCCCGACTGGCGGCGACGCCACCGATTCCCTGGCGCGAAAAGGGCGTCCTGATCCTGCTCGCCGCGGCACCGTCCAGCCTGATGCTCGGGGTGACCGCCCACCTGTCGACCGATGTGGCCTCGGCGCCGTTCCTGTGGGTCATCCCTCTGGCGCTGTATCTGCTGACCTTCGTCATCGCCTTTCAGGCCCGGCCGTGGATTCCCCTGCCGGTCACCCTGGTCCTCCAGGCGGGGTTCGGCGCCGTTTGCGTGTTGTTGGTCGCCTTCCGCACGCTGGACATCCGGGTCGCCTTCGCCATTCACATCGTCGCCTTCTTCGTGACGGCCCTGATGTGCCACCAAAGCCTGGCCGCGCGACGGCCGCCGGCCGACCGGCTGACGGAGTTCTACCTGCTGCTGTCTGTAGGCGGCGTCGTTGGCGGCGCCTTTACCGCCCTGCTGGCTCCGACGCTGTTCAACATGGTCTGGGAGTATCCGCTGGTGCTGGTGCTCGTGGGGCTGATCCGGCCGTGGGATCGGAGGCGGCTCCGGGGGGAAGAGGTGGGAGCGCTGGTCGCCGCGGCCATCCTGACGGCGGCCGCTGCCGGTCTGTCGTGGTGGCTGACGAACGACACGGCGGCCTGGGGACGGGTCTGGGCGGTGGCGCCGGGGATCGACATCAGCAGCCTGTGCCTGATCCTTCTGGGGCCGACGGCGATTTGCGCCTTCCTGCTGCGAGATAGGGCCCAGGCCTTCACCGCCATTCTGGCCATGATCGCCCTGTCCTCGCAGTACGTCGCCCGCGGCTATGACTACACCCACACCGAGCGCAGCTTCTTCGGCGTCATGCGTGTCGCGAACAAGCCGGACGAGCGGATGGGCGGCGACGTCCATGTGCTGATGCACGGCACCACCCTGCATGGGTCGCAGGCTCGGGATCCGGCCCATGCCTGCGAACCGACCCTCTATTACAACGCGCGCACCCCGATCGGCCGGGCCGCGGGCACCATCCAGACTCGAGGCCCTGCCAATATCGGCGTGGTCGGACAGGGTTCCGGCGCCATGGCGGCCTACAAACGGCCCGAAGACGCCATGACCTATTTCGAGATCGATCCGATGGTCGACCGGCTGTCGCGGGACCCGGCCTGGTTCACCTATATTTCGGACTGCGCCGAGGGTGAAATCCGGACGGTGCTCGGCGACGCCCGACTGACGTTGGCGAAGGAGCCGGCGGGGACCTACGACCTGTTGATCATCGACGCCTTCTCGTCCGACGCCGTGCCGACCCACCTGCTGACGGTGGAGGCCATCGAGGGCTATCTGAAGCTGCTCAAGCCGCGCGGCGTCGTGCTGCTGCACCTTTCCAACCGCAACCTCGAAATCGTCCTGCCGACCATTGCGGCGGCGCGGGCGCTCGGCAAACCGAGCCTGCACGGCCTCTATCTTCAGGACCAGACCCTGCCGGTGATGGAGGTCGCCTCGACGGAGGTGGTGATCATCTCCCCGACGGAGGCCGGACTGACGGACTTCAGGGGAGGCGTCGGCTGGACCGCCACCCCCGAGACGGCCGTGCGGCCGTGGACCGATAACTATGTGAACCTGTTCGGCGCCCTGTGGCGCGCCTTCCGGCCGCCGCCCGAACGGCCCTAGGCCGGCAGCTCGATCGTCGCCACCGCCTGGGCGGCGAGACCTTCGCCGCGGCCGGTGAAGCCCATGGCCTCAGTCGTGGTGGCCTTCACGCTGACCGCGTCCAGTGGAAGCCCCAGCAGGGCGGCGAGGCGCTCACGCATGGCCTGACGGTGCGGCTTCACCTTCGGTTGTTCACAGATCAGGGTGACGTCGACATTGACCAGACGGCCGCCGCGAGCGTGCAGCCGATCGACCGCGTGGGTCAGGAAGCGGTCCGAGGACGCGCCCTTCCACCGCGGATCCGTGGGCGGGAAATGGTCGCCGATGTCGCCATCGCCCATGGCCCCGAGGAGAGCGTCGGTGAGGGCGTGCAGGCCGGCGTCGGCGTCGGAATGGCCGATCAGGGTCTGGGCATGGGCGATCTCGACGCCGCACAGCCAGACCGATGAGCCCGGCCCCCAGCGGTGGGCGTCGAAGCCCTGGCCGACGCGGGTCTGGCGGGGAATCAGGGCCTCGGCCATGGCGAAATCCTCGGGGAAGGTGAGCTTCATCAGGCGGGGATCGCCGTGGACGAGGCGGACGCGGCCCCCGGCGCGCTGGACCACGGTGGCTTCATCGGTCGCGGCTTCGGCGCCTGGCCAGCCGGCGTAGGCGTCGACAAGGGTCCGGAAGCGGAACGCCTGCGGCGTCTGGGCGCGCCACAGGCCGTTGCGTTCGACGGCCTCGGCCATCAGGCCGTCGTCCGCCCGGCGCAGGCTGTCGGCGACGGGCAGGGCGGGCAGGGCGCCGTCGGCGTCCGACAAGGCCTCCAGAACCCGGCGGATCACCGCCCCGCCCAGAAGGGGCCGGGCGGCGTCATGGATCAGCACCAGACCCTCCGGCGGGCCGCCGAGCGCCGCCAGTCCGCTGCGCACCGAGTCCGCGCGGGCGCCGCCGCCCGGGGCGACCCGCCAACCGGTCAGGCCCGCGAGCGCCTCGGCCGCCTCGGCTTCCGCCCCGGTGGGGATCACCACGACAAGGTCCCGGGCTCCAGCCGCGAGCAGAGCCTCGACAGACCAGCGGACAACCGGCTTGCCGCCGAGCTGTCGCCATTGCTTGGATCCGCCGGCGCGCGAACCGGCGCCGGCGGCGACCACGACGGCGGCGAAAGCGGGGAGGGGGGATGTCATCCCGGCCTTCTAATCGCCGCCGTCGCGCTTGACGAGGGCGGCTGGAGCAGGCGGTAAGGAGCCGATGGCGACAGGCGTGCAAATCGGAGACGTGTGGGTGCCCGGCCGGGTGCTGACCGCGCCCATGACCGGGATCACCGACCTGCCGTTCCGCCGGCTGGCCAGTCGACTGGGCGCGGCCTATGTCGCCACCGAAATGGTCGCCGCCGCCGAACTGGCCCGGGCCCGTCCGGATGTCGTGCGCCGGGCCGCGGTCGGCGAAGGCCTGCCGCTGACAGTGATCCAGCTGGTCGGGCGCGATCCGACCGCCATGGCCGAGGGCGCGCGCATGGCCGAGCAGGCCGGCGCCGACATCATCGATCTCAATTTCGGCTGCCCGGCCAAGGAAGTGACCGGCGCGGCCTGCGGCTCGGCCCTGATGCGAACGCCGGACCTTGCGTGCCGCCTGATGGAGGCGGCGGTCAACGCCACCACCCGGCCGGTCACCGTGAAGATGCGTCTCGGCTGGGACGACGGCAGCCGCAACGCGCCGGCCCTGGCGCGGCGGGCGGAGTCCATCGGAATTCGGGCGATTACGGTGCACGGCCGGACGCGTCAGCAGTTCTACGCCGGCGTTGCGGACTGGGTTGCGGTGGGCGAGGTCAAGACGGCGGTGAGCGTTCCCGTGATCGTCAACGGCGACATCGTCACCCTCGACGACGCCCGGGCCGCGCTGGCCGCATCCGGCGCAGACGCCCTGATGCTGGGCCGGGGAGTCTATGGCCGTCCCTGGCTGGCGGCGCATCTTGAGCGGGCGCTGGCGGACGGGACGGTGATGGAAGAGCCGGACGTACAGGCGCGGCTGGCGATCGTTCTGGAACACCTGCGGGCCTCGGTGGCGTTCTACGGCCTGCCGCTGGGGTTGAAGATGTTCCGCAAACATCTCGGCTGGTACATCGAACAGGCGCCCTGGCCTGATGATCCCCTCGAACGCCGCGCCGCCAAGGGCCGTCTCTGCCGACTGGAAACTCCGGACGAGGTGGAGGCAGCGCTGACAGACCTGTGGCATTTGGTGACGCTTTCCAGCAACTCACCTGTTGATATTCGGCCACAGTTCACCGAAGCTGGAGCGGTATGACGGACGCGCCCTCCCCGCAAGTCGGAACCGACGCCGCCGCCCCCCGTGGGCCGGGGCGCTGGTTCGCGGACTGGTCGGAGGAACGCCGCCGCAACAGCTTCCTGATCGCCTACACCGTCGCCTTCCTGATCACCGTCGCGGCCATATGGCTGGTCGCCGTCGCGCCCGGGGCGAGCGGTGAGGGCGCGCGCGCCGTGGCCAGCCAGGCCGTGCTGGTGATCCTCGCCGTCAATCTGTTGCTGATCGGCAGCCTGGCGATTGTGGTCGGCCGGCGGGTCTTTTCACTGTTCCAGCGCCGGACGCATGCCGGAGCGAGGCTGCATCTTCGCTTTGTCACCCTGTTCTCGCTTGTGGCCCTCGTGCCGGCGGTGCTGATCGCCCTGGTGTTCGGGGTTCTGGTCAACCGGGGCGTCGATCAATGGTTCAGCGGCAACGTCCAGGCGGCCGTGGAGAACGGCGCCACCATCGGTCGGGCCTATGTGGAGGACGTATCGGCCGAGATGGATTCGGACCTCGTCGTTATTTCCGAACAGTTGGCCGGGGCCCAGCCGCTGTTTGAAAACCGGATCCAGTTCTCCGACGCCCTGGTCCAGATCGCCGAGCTGTTCGGCTACCCGGCCATCTACATTCTGGGGGCCGGGGGCGAGGTCCTGGCCAGCGGCGAGGGCGCGGGCGCGCCGCCCTATCTCGCTCCGCCGCGGGAAATGCTGGAAGCCGCTGCGGACGACGGACAGCCACCCCAGCAAATCACGGAGTCGCCCGACGCCGTGCGTTCGCTGATGGCCCTGCCGACCTATGGCGACGCCTATCTCTATCTCGTGCGCCCCCTGCAACCGGGGCTGATCGCACAGATGCGCAACGGCGAGGGGGCGATCGTCGCCTATCGCGAAGCGCAGGAAAGCCGCGAACGGATCCAGGCGGCCTTCGCCCTCAGCTATGTCGAGACGGCGCTGCTGGTGTTGGTCGGGGCCGTCTGGCTCGGGATGTCGGCCGCCACCGCCATCTCGGCCCCGATCGGACGGCTGGTCGAGGCCGCGGACCGGGTGGCCGGCGGCGACCTGACCGCGCGGGTCGAGGGCGACGAGGGGCCCGGTGAGATCAAGACGCTCACCGCCGCCTTCAACCGCATGACCGGCGACCTCGAAGCGCAACAGGCGGCTCTGAGGGCGGCCAGCGAAGAGGCCACGGGCCGGACCCTGTTCATCGAGACGGTCCTGTCCGGCGTGTCGGCCGGCGTGATCGGCGTGGACAAACAACGTCGGGTGTCCGCCATCAACGACAGCGCCGTCGAGCTTCTGGGCCTGACGGCGGGCGCCGAGATCATCGGCCGCCCGCTCGGCGAGGCCGCGCCCGAACTGAGCGAATTGGCCGGCCGGGCCGAGGCCCATATCGAGGAAGAGATCGACGTCAGCCGCGGCGGCGAGACGCGTCGCCTGCGTGTACGGATCGAGGGCGGCGTCGGCGGCGAGATGGTGCTGACCTTTGACGACATCACCCGTCTGGTCACCGCCCAGCGCAACGCCGCCTGGCGCGATGTCGCGCGGCGCATCGCGCACGAGATCAAGAACCCGCTGACGCCGATCCAGCTGTCGGCCGAGCGGTTGCGGCGACGCTATCGCAGCCAGGTTGGCGACGATGTGGAGGTGTTCGACCGCTGCACCGAGACGATCATCCGTCAGGTCGGCGACATCGGCCGGATGGTCGACGAGTTCTCGTCCTTCGCCCGCATGCCGGCGCCGCGCTTCACGGCCGAGGATCCGGCCGAGCTGCTGCGCGAAGCAGTCTTCGCCCAACGGGTCGCGGCCCCTGAGATCGGGGTGGAGCTGGCTGAACCCTTGCCGAAGGCGACCCTGCATGCCGACGGTCGCATGGTCGGTCAGGCCCTGGCCAATATTCTCAAGAACGCCGGTGAGGCCGTGGCGGCGCGGCGCGCGATCGCGCCGAAGGCCGGCGACGGCAAGCGGCCCGGCATTTCGAGCCGGCTGGAGGTCGCCGACGGCCTCGCCACCTTCGTCATCGAGGACGACGGGATCGGTCTGCCCGCCAAGGACCGTGATCGACTGACGGAGCCCTATGTCACGACGCGCGAAAAGGGCACGGGCCTCGGCCTCGCCATCGTCAAACGCATCTGTGAAGAGCACGGCGGCGAATTGAAGCTGGCCGACGCAGAACAGTTGTCCGGCGCCCGCGTGTGCCTGATCTTCCCCCTGAAATCTCCACTGCAAGCGACCGGCCCGGCCGGAGGCAAGGATGCGAAGGCGTCCCGGTCCTCCACCGTTCCGGCCGGCGAATAGCGAGGCGACATGCGATCCACGGGAGCCGATATTCTGGTCGTTGACGACGAGGCGGACATCCGCGAGCTGGTCTCCGGCCTGCTCGAGGATGAAGGTCACGCCGTGCGCACGGCCTCCAACTCCGATGAGGCCCTGGCCGCCATCCGGGCGCGCAAGCCGTCTCTGGCCTTGCTGGACATCTGGATGCAGGGCGGCGGCCTCGACGGGCTGGAGTTGCTGGACGTCATCAAGGAGCTGGACCCCGACCTGCCCGTGGTGATGATTTCCGGCCACGGCAACATCGAGACGGCGGTCACGGCCCTGCAGCGCGGCGCCTATGACTTCATTGAAAAGCCGTTCAAGTCGGACCGGCTGGTGGTGGTCGTTCAGCGCGCCCTGGAGGCGACCTCGCTGAAGCGCGAGAACCGACGCCTGCGGGCCCAGGTCGCGGCGCCGACCGGCTTCATCGGCCGTTCGGCTGCGGCCCAGACCCTGCGCAGCACCATCGCCAAGGTCGCGCCGGCCAACAGCCGGGTGCTGATCTCGGGCCCTCCCGGCAGCGGCAAGGAGCTGGTGGCGCGCCAGATTCACGAGGCCTCCGCCCGGGCCCGCGGCGAGTTCGTGGCCATTGCGGCGGCGGGCATGACGCCCGAGCGGCTCGACCTGGAACTGTTCGGCGAGGAGGGTCACGACGGCCGTCCCAGCAAGATCGGCGTGTTCGAGCGAGCTCACAACGGCACCCTCTACCTCGACGATGTCGGCGACATGCCGCGCGAGAGTCAGAGCCGCATCCTGCGGGTTCTGGTCGAGCAGCGCTTCCGCCGGGTCGGCGGCGAGCAGGACGTTCAGGTCGATGTGCGGGTGATCACCTCGACCTCGCGAGACCTCAAGCAGGAGATCGCCGAGGGCCGCTTCCGCGAGGACCTGTTCCACCGGCTGAATGTCGTGCCGATCCGGGTCCCGGCTCTGTCGGAACGTCGCGAGGACATCCAGGAGCTGGTCGACTATTTCATCGAGACGCTGGCGGTGTCGCAGGGTCTGCCGCGGCGGCGGCTCGGTGACGATGCGGTGGCCGTGCTGCAGGTTCATCCCTGGCCCGGCAATGTCCGCCAGCTGCGCAACAACGTCGAGCGGCTGTTGATCCTCGCCACCGGCGACGTCAACGAGCCGATCGGGGCCGATTCCCTGCCGCAGGAGGCGACCAACGCCGGCTCCAGCGGATCGCTGGGCGCCGAACGCATCATCGCCTTGCCGCTGCGCGAGGCGCGCGAGGTGTTCGAGCGTGAATATCTGGCGGCCCAGATCATGCGCTTCGGCGGCAACATTTCCCGCACAGCGGCCTTCATCGGCATGGAGCGGTCGGCCCTGCACCGCAAGTTGAAGTCGCTCGGTGTCTCGCCGGCCCGCGGGGTCGTCGACGACGAGGAAGAGGGAGTGATCGAGGCATGAGCCGGGTCGCCTATGTCAACGGCCAGTACCAGCCGCACGGCCAGGCCGTGATCCACGTCGAGGATCGCGGCTTCCAGTTCGCCGACGGCGTGTATGAGGTCTGGGCCGTGTTCGACGGCCGCCTCGCCGATTTTGACGGTCACATGACCCGGCTGCACCGCAGCCTGTCCGAATTGCGCATCCCGATCCCCATGACCCCGGAGGCGCTGCAGCGG
Source organism: uncultured Brevundimonas sp. (assembly GCA_964527675.1). Lineage (GTDB taxonomy): Bacteria > Pseudomonadota > Alphaproteobacteria > Caulobacterales > Caulobacteraceae > Brevundimonas. Next base: position 19,158 of record CAZGPS010000012.1, read on the forward strand.
GTCCTGAACGAGACGGTCCGCCGCAATCGGGTTCGCGAGGGACTGGTCTATCTGCAGGTCACGCGCGGCACGGCCCGCCGCGACCACCCCTTCCCGCCCGAGGGCACGGCGCCCCGCGTGGTCGTCACCGCCCGCTCGCTGCCGCTGTCCAGGGGCAACGCCAGCGCCGCCAACGGGGTGGCCGTGGTCACCCATCCCGACATCCGCTGGGGCCGCTGCGACATCAAGACCGTGGGCCTCCTCCCCAACGTCCTCGCCAAACAGGCGGCGAAAGAGAAGGGGGCGGCCGAGGCCTGGATGGTCGACGAGATGGGGCTGGTCACCGAGGGGTCGTCCACCAACGCCTGGATCGTCGACGAAAACGGCAAGCTGCGGACGCGGGATTCCCAGTCGAACATCCTGCGCGGCATCACCCGGGCGGCGGTGCTGAAGCTGATCGAGGAGGAGGGGCTTGAGTTTGAGGAACGCGCCTTCAGCGTCGACGAGGCCAAGCGCGCGAAGGAGGCCTTCTACACCTCCGCCAGCGGCTTCGTCATGCCGGCGGTGTCGATCGACGGCTCGATGATCGGGGACGGCAAGCCGGGACCGATCGCCACCCGCCTGCGCACCCTGTACCTCGACCAGGCGATCCGCGACGCCATCTAGGCGTTGCCTCTGCGCGGGCGGCGTCTAAGGTGAGGGGCCGGACATTCGATCCAGCCCCGCGCCGCTCCCTCGGCCGGAGAACAAGCAAGAACAGGCTGAACCTGCCATGTCGCAAGACAAGTCCAAGAACCTTCAGGACACCTTCCTCAACAGCGTCCGCAAGACCAAGACGCCGCTGACCATCTTCCTGGTCAACGGGGTCAAGCTGCAGGGCATCGTGACCTGGTTCGACAACTTCTGTGTGCTGCTGCGCCGCGATGGCCAGTCGCAGCTGGTCTACAAGCACGCCATCTCGACCATCATGCCGTCCGCGCCCGTGCAGCTGTACGAGCCGGAAGCCGACGAGGACTGAGACGCTTCAAATCGGGCGGCGGCGCACTATCTCTGCACGGATCCGGCGGCGCCGGATCGTTTGGCGCATTCGGCGGTTGATCGTCCGGACGCCCGTTCCCGAACACGAAAGCGAACATCCGAGACTTGGCCAGCCATCTGATCGACCACGCCGTCCCGCTGATCCGGGCCCTTGTCATCCACCCTGACCGCTCCGACTCCGGCGCCAGCGACAGCTCGCGCCAGTCGGTCGAACGTCTGCAAGAGGCCGTCGGCCTCGCCCGGGCGCTGGACCTCGACGTCCGCGGCGAGGAGATCGTGCGCATCCGCAAGGTCACGCCCACCACCCTGTTCGGCTCGGGCAAGGTCGAGGAGCTGGCCGCCCTGGTCCGAGCCGCCGAGGCCGAGGCCGTGGTCATCGACGACGCCCTGTCGCCGGTGCAGCAGCGCAATCTGGAAAAGGCCTGGGACTGCAAGGTCATCGACCGCACCGGCCTGATCCTCGAGATCTTCGGCCGCCGCGCCCGGACCAAGGAGGGCCGGCTGCAGGTCGAACTGGCGCGGCTCGACTACGAGAAGTCCCGCCTCGTCCGCACCTGGACCCACCTCGAACGTCAGCGCGGCGGCACCGGCTCGACCGGCGGCCCTGGCGAGACCCAGATCGAGCTCGACCGCCGCCTGATCGCCGACCGCATCGTCAAGCTGAAGGTCGAGCTGGACGAGGTCCGCCGCACCCGCGGCCTGCACCGCAAACAGCGCCAGAAGGTCCCGTTCCCGACCATCGCCCTGGTCGGCTACACCAACGCCGGCAAATCGACCCTGTTCAACCGGCTGACCGGTTCGGACGTGGTGGCCAAGGACCTGCTGTTCGCCACTCTCGACACGACCCAGCGCACCATCCGCCTGCCGCAGGGCCGGCCGGCGATCGTCGCCGACACCGTCGGCTTCATCTCCGACCTGCCGCACGAACTGGTCGAAAGCTTTCGCGCGACGCTGGAAGAGGTCGGCGAGGCCGATCTGATCCTGCACGTCCGCGACATCGCCTCGGCCGACTCCGAAGCCCAGTCGAAGGACGTCGAGGCGGTGCTGGATCAGATCGCAACACCGGAGGGCAAGACCCGCCGGGTGCTGGAGGTCTGGAACAAGATCGACCTGCTCGACCCGGAAACCCGTGAGGCCGTGCTCGGCCAGGCGGAGCGGTTGCGGGCCGAGGGCCGGGCCGTGGCCGTCTCCGCCTGGACCGGGGAGGGGATCGAACTCCTTCGCGAGACCATCGCCGGCCTGATCGACGATGATCCGGAGACGGCGCTGGTGCTGCTGCCTTCCCAGGGCGAGGCGCTGGCCTGGCTGTACGAGAACGGACGGGTGACGGGCCGCGAAACCGATGATCAGGGCCGGACCCATGTGGTGGTGCGGCTGCATCCGGCGGCCCTGGGCCGGTTTGAGCGACAGTTCTCCACCGCTGGATAGCGGGTGTGGCGCGCCGCCCCGCCTCGTGTGCTAGACTTGCCTTCTCGCCGATGGTCGCGCGCCCTCGCACGATCCGGTTGAGCCTGGACCCCTGAATGTCGAAGACGAAAGCCGGAACCTCAAACTGGAAGGTCGCCGACCTGCAGCGGGGACTTGAGGCCGCCGGGGTCGCGCTCTGGTCATGGAACGTCGATGACGACACCTTCGCCATGGATGATGCGGCGTTCGGGTTGTGGGGCATGCCGGTCCGCGCCAGCGTCACGTTCGAGGACCTCTCCGCCCACATCCACCCCGCGGATCGGGACCGGGTGCGCGCCGCCTTCGCCGCCACCCGCGCGGTCGTCGGTCCCTATGAGATCGATTTCCGCATTCTCGTCGATGACGATGTCCGCTGGATTTCCGCCCGTGGCCAGGGTGATGACTTGGGCATGGTCAGCCGCAAGATGTTCGGCATCTTCATCGATGTGACCGGCCGCAAACAGGCCGAGGAAGGCCACGAACTGCTCGCGGGCGAGATGAGCCACCGGGTCAAGAACCTGCTGGCCATCGCCTCGGGCCTGACCGCGATAACCTCCAGGTCCGTGGACTCGGCCGGCGACATGGCCCGGGAATTGACCCAGCGTCTGACCGCCCTCGGCCGCGCCCACGATCTGGTGCGTCCGCTGCCGGGCGAGGAAGGCAAGGCGGCCCTGCTGGGCGACCTGCTGTCGGTCCTTCTGGCGCCCTATGACGACCTCGGCGCCTTCAGCGGCCGCATCCGTGTGTCGGTGCCGCGCATGGGCGTCGGCGAACAGGCGGCCAACGCCCTGGCCATGATCGTCCATGAGCTGGCGACGAACTCGCTTAAATACGGGGCCCTGTCGAGCGAAGCCGGAACCCTGGACGTCTCCTGTTCGGCGCATGATACCGAGTTGGTGATCGCCTGGACCGAGCAGGGCGGGCCGCCGGTGAAACCGCCCGAGGGGCCGGGCGGTTACGGCAGCCAGATGGTCGAACGCGCCATGGCCCGACAGCTGGACGGCGCCATAGAGAAGGACTGGACCCCGCAAGGACTGGTGGTCAGGTTGCGGATGAACAAGGACAAGGTGGCGCAGTAGCGGCGCCAGGTCCGCCGAGCCTTCGCCCTGACAATTCGCGACAGTTCGGACGGCGCGCTTTACGATCCACGCATTGCCCCTGGCGGCCCCCCTGAAGCGCAAGGAGATGCCAATGGATGCTCGACGGGTAAAACCCATCAATCGTCGGTCGGTGGTGGGATTGGGCGGTGCGGCGATGGTCGGGCCGATCGCCCAATCCTCGTTCGAGCGTGATCCGCACGCCGCTGGGGAGGCGCTGAAGCGTGAAGCCGACTCGCTGGTTGGCAAGGCGAATCGAGACGGGAGCAACATCATTGATGCGGCGAGGTTCCGGATCAATACGGACACGGTGCATGCTTCGGAGCTGGCGTCGCTTCTGGGGGCGGCCCGGGTGGGATTCAGCCAGGATGATCCCGGCGCGCTGACCAGAACGCTGCTCGACAGGGGGCGCGACAGCATCCGCGCCACCGACTACGCGAAAGGCGGCGGCATCGGAGCGTCTAACGATACGGCAGGCCTGACGGCGGCGTTGGTGCACTGTCAGCTTGCCGGCAAGGACTTGTACGTCCCGGCCGTCGATGGCGGGTTCAACATCACCGATGCACTGACGATCCCTGCCGGAGTCCGGCTGCATGGGCCAGGGACCATCCGCCAGCGCACGGCGAACCGGAATGTTGTTATCCTGGCGAGCGACGTCCGGATCGAAGGCCTGACAATTCAGGGAACGGGGCTGACTGACAACACCGAGCACAGTTCGGGGGGGCAACCCTGCAACGTTGGCGTCCTTGTGCCCGCGGGAACCCGGAATGTCCGCGTTCAGGGCTGCAACATCTCAGGCTGCGAAGGTTCAGGCATCTACGACGCCGGGGCGAGGAACGTCTGGTACAAAGACAATTTCCTGCACGACAACACCTGGGGGCACCGAGGGCCGCATCGGAGATCCTATGCCTCCGCGGCGGACATCCTGTTTAACTCCGGCACGGCGGGTAGCGGCGTGGTTGAGGTGACTGGAAACCGCTGCGTTTCAAACAACTCCCAAGGGATAGCCTTCGCTCTTCTCGGGCTGGGCCGTGACGCGATCATCGCCCACAATTTCATCGACGTCTGGGGCGCGGATGGCGAACGCATCCCCTATGCCTCCGGCGACCTGAGGCGGCGCCACGGCATTATCACAAACTATCTTTCCCAAGGCGGGGCAGGGCGAGTGGTGGTCCACCACAACATGATCTTCGGCACGCTGTGGAGCGGCGTCTATACCCAAGCCTCCACCCGGGACAACGGACCAATGCTGATCGAGAGCAATCTGATCGTGGACTGCGGCTGGGATACGACAAGCGCCTTGTCCGGTGGCGTCTACACCGTCGCCCGCGGCAAGGCGCCCATTGTGATCCGGAGCAATATCGTCGTCGATTTCAAGAACACCGCGGGCGGCTCCGGAGCCTTCGCGGTCAGCAGTTCCAGCGATGGTTCGAACCATGTGCGGTATGAAGACAACCACGTCGTGGGGTCGCTCGGCCGCGGCTATGCGATCGTCAACTACGCCGACGACGTTACGATAACCGGAGGTTCGATTCGCGGCTGTGTTATGGAAGACATCGCGATCACCCTCACGGCAGGCACGTCGGCCGCGTCAGGCCTCAGGATTGAGGGGGTCGCTATTGAGCGAGGCGCGGGGGTCGCCCCGATGATCCTGTATCAGCCGTCGTCCGATACGCCTTTCCTCGTGGTGACGGGGTGCCGGCTGAAGGGCATTGGCAAGGACACGGTGAGCCCGGGCAACGTCGCGGTCCTGACCACGCGTCCGACCCGGGTTTCCGTTACAAACAACGATATTTCCGATGTCTATCGCGCGGTTGATTCGACAGGCTATCTTGCGCTTGGCACAAGATCGTTCGCCGACGCCGCATGGGATCACAATCGGCTGAGAAACGTGGGAATTGGTTTTGGTCTCGGGGCGACGGCGCCCACCTCCGTATTTCCGGTGTGCGGCAACCTGTTCGACAACGTCGGAAAGCGGCTGGACGGGGGGTCGGCGAACGGGTTTCCCGTTCTGTATGAGGCGCGACGGATAGGCGGAAGTCTCGAAATCTACGATCTGAATTCGGCTCCCACAGCCGGAACGTGGGCGGCCGGGGACGAGGCTGTGTTTTCGGGTGCCGGTGCGGGCTCCGCACCGCGTGCTCGATGCGTCTCCGGCGGCACGCCAGGCGTTTGGAAGTCGTATGCGGCTTTGGAGGCATAGGCCGAGAGGGATGAGGCGCCATCCGCGCGCCCGCCCACGCTGTGGACTACCGCTTCTCTGCCGCCTTCGCCGCATCCCACAGCCCGTCCATCTCGGCCAGGTCCGACTGCTCCGGCCCCCGCCCGTCCTTCGCCAGTTCCGCCTCGATGAAGCCGAACCGCCGCACGAATTTGGCGTTGGCCCCCCGCAGCGCATCCTCCGGCTCGACCCCCAGTTTCCGCGCCAGATTGGCGACCACGCACAGCAGGTCCCCCAGCTCGCCCCGCGCCTTGTCCAGGTCCCCGGCGGCGATCTCGACCCGCAGCTCCGCCACCTCCTCGTCCAGCTTGTCGAACACCTCGTCGGTTGAGGGCCAGTCGAAGCCCACGCGCGCCGCCCGCTTGGTCAGCTTCGCCGCCCGCGCCAGCGCCGGCAGCCCCACCGGCACATCGTCCAGCACCCCGTGCTGGGCCCTCGCGGCCCGCTCCGCCGCCTTGATGTCCTCCCACCGCGCCTTCTGGGCGACTCCGTCGGCCTTGGCCGCCTCATCGCTAAACACGTGGGGATGCCGCCGCACCAGCTTGTCGCACATGGCCTCGACCACGTCGTCGAAGGCGAACAGCCCCTGTTCCTCGGCCATGCGGGCGTGGAAGATCGCCTGGAACAGCAGGTCGCCCAGTTCGGACTTCAACTCGCCCATGTCGCCGCGCTCGATGGCGTCGGCGACCTCATAGGCCTCCTCGATCGTATAGGGGGCGATGGTGGCGAAGGTCTGCTCCAGGTCCCACGGACAGCCCCCGTCCGGGTCGCGCAGCCGGGCCATGATGGCGATCAGCCGGTCGATCGGCCGGGGCGGAAGCTCGCTCATGATCCGGCCGGCCCGGGCGCGGCGCGCGCCTCCAGTTCGGCGCGGATCTCCGCATGGCGCGTCTGATCCAGCGGATAGCGGTGCAGCGCCACGGCCGCCAGCAGCAGGCACAGAGCCGGCAGGCCGGCGAACATGATCTGCAGCCACAGCAGGGCCGCACCGGAGTTGGCCTCGCCCAGCCCCGGATCGAACCCGGCCATCTGCAGGCCGGCGAAGGTCAGCACCGAGACGGCGTAGCCCAGCTTGGACGTGGCGGTGAGGATCGAGAACAACAGGCCGGTCCGGTCGGCCCCGTCATCCAGCCGCACCTGATCGCTGACATCGGCCATCATGGCCCGCAGCAGCA
>CAZGPS010000013.1:0-9885 GCA_964527675.1 uncultured Brevundimonas sp.
ATAGATTCGCGGATTGTAAGCACAGCGTCATGGACTGCGGGCCGTCTTCGGGCAGGCGGGGTTCATCACAACGAACACGCCTTTCGGACCGGGCGGGCCCGCGCCGAAGGAGTCGTCTATCCGACCTCATCCGCCGGGAAATAGGGCCTCGGACCATCCTGGACCGCCGTTCCCCGGCGGCGACCGTCTTCGCGCTCGGGCAGCGCCTCGCCGCGCCAGTCTTCCTCGCGCGGCCGCCTGGAGCGGGGATCATCGCGCCACCGCGGCGCCCGGGCCTCGTCCCGGCGGCGTTCCGCGGCGTAGCGATCCTGTTCGATGCGCTCGTAGCGCCGGCGTTCCCAGTCCTGGCGCGCGCGGGCGTCCTGCTCCATCGCCTCGAGCCGCGCCCGGCGGGCGTCCCGTTCGGCCTGGTAGTCGCGACGCGGCGCATCGAAGCCGAACCAGCGCTGGACGGCGCGGGCGGGGGAGACCGGTTCGGGCGCGGGCCGGGAGTCCCAGGCGCGGACTTCGGCCCTTTGACGCTCTGGCGGAGCGCGCGAATCCCAGCCGTCATCGACGTCGTCATGGCCCTCGTCCGGCGACCAGCTCACGTCCGTCAGCCGCGGGAGGGGCGGCGGCAAACCCTGGAAACCATCGACCAGGTCGCCGACCTCCATGGTTGAACCGGCGATCAACTCGGGTTCGACCGGCGGGACCAGCTCGATCCGCATCCGCTCCGCGTCTGTGATCGGGCGCGGGGCCGGCAGCTCCACGGCGCGCAGCCCGGCCAGCCCGAGAGCGACCGCCGCGACGGCGGACAGGGCGACGACATGGCGAGGCCGCATGCGGCGCGCCGAACGGCGGATGGTCTGGACATGGCGGGACAGGGCGGAAGTCAGGGACATGGAGGGCGCCGCGAGGGAGGACCCGGATGCAATCCCTCAACGGCGATCCGGTTCACGAACGCGGGTCGCCAATCCGGACACGCCCCGCCGGAGATTTAGAAGTTCGAAGCCTTTTGGAGGGTACCCGAAACGGGGGAGCGGCGTTTGTTTGCCGTGGAAAACCCGGCGTCGGATACAGATGACGGCAGTAGCCTGCTTACGGGTGTCCCTGGACGCCAACCGGACCGATATTCCGGTCGAGTCCCTGGGCCCCCTGGTCGCGAAATACACCAGCGCCTTTCTGGAGGTTCGATGGTGCTGGCCGCGCACCTTCGATCTGATGACCCACTATTGCTACCGCCTGGCGGATCCCCGCACGGAGGAGCTGGACACCTTCGAACTGGCGCGCCTGTCCGACGAGCTGGAGCTGCGCCTGTTCGGCACGGCCGCGGCCGACGCCCTGACCCTGCTGCTGTTCGAGGGCAGCGAGGACGCGATCCGTGAGTTCTCGGCCCTGTCGGACGAAGGCTTGCAGGCTTTGGTCAGCGGCGCCAAGGGCGTGCCGGAGGGCGGCCGGCTGAGCCGGATCGCCGCCGACGGCAGTCTGAGCCGCATCCCGCCCGAGATCCTGCCGCGTCGCCCCTTCACCGAGGCGCCCGCCCCTCCGCGGGAGGCGGTGCAGGGGATCTATTTTCCCAGCCGTCAGGTGTTCGTCGGCGACGTCGTCAGTTGCACGCCGGGCGACGCGGAGTTGCATGTCAGCGTCGCCGACGGCCTGGAGCATCAGCCGCAGGACGCGGTGGAGTTCGACAACGCCTGCCTGCTCGCCGCCCTGCGGCTGATCCGGCAGGGCGGGCTCAGGGCCCCGCTCTATCTGCCGGTCTCGTTTTCCGGACTGATGCGCCCGACCCTGCGCGCCGGCTATGCGGAACTGCTGCAGGTGTTGCCCGAGGCCGCGCGCCCGAGCCTGGCCGCCGCGGTCTATGACGTCCCGCGGGTGATGTCCTATCAGGCGCTGATGACCGTGCAGGGCCTGCTGGGCGACCATGTGGCGGCCATCGACCTGCAGACCGCCGATCCCGGCTTCGAGGTGCTGCAATTCAGCGTCCAGGCGGTCCGGAGCGTGACCTTCGTGCTGCCCGACGCCCGGCAGGACGTCCGTCTGGCCGCGCTGCGCCGCTTCGGGGCGCGATCGGACGAGTTCAAGCGCCGTCAGATCTGGACCGGCGTGACCAATATTCGCACGCGCAAGGAGCGGGAGCTGGCGCGGGATCTCGGGACGCCGTTCCTGACCGGCCCGGCGATCTGTCGGCTGCGGTCAGACCCGGTCGGCGGCACGCCCTGGGCCTTCGAGGCCCTGCCTGCGCGGGATGAGGAAGAGGCGCGGATCGAACGCCGCGGGGGGCTGGCCGCCAGCGCGTGAGCGCGGGGCGGGCTGGCGGAGACGGAGGGATTCGAACCCTCGGTACCCCTTACAGGGTACGACGATTTAGCAAACCGTTGCCTTCAGCCACTCGGCCACGTCTCCGGCAGGCGGCGTGGATAGCGGAGCGCGCGGGCGGGCGCAACGGCCTTTGGGCAGGCCACCGTTAACGCGACAGTGAGGCGGGCTGTGCAAGGTGGCGGCGAACCCCGCCCAGCGAGCCCAGATTGACCGACGCCGCGAGCCGCCTTTCGTTCGACGCCGATCCGGCCCCGGCCGGCGGACTGGACGTGTCCGGCCTGCAGGCGCTGGCCGGATCGGTCAGCCTCGACAAGACCGGGGCCGGAAAGTCGGCCGGCGCGGCCCGGCGCGGGCCGTTCCGGCCCGACGTCTGGCGAAACGCACGGCAGCGGCACGCCTCGCGGCTGGCGGCGCACTATTTCCGGGCCTTTGACGTGCTGGCGGTCGTGGCGGTGACCCTGCTGTGCGCCTCCGCCGCGACCCCGGGCCCCCTGCTGCACGCCGAGGTGTCGCGGCTGGCGCCGTTCGCTGTCGGGGCGCTGACGGTGCTTGGGCTGATGCGGTCGCTGGGTCGGTACCGCTTCGCCCGGGGACAGAAGACCCGCCTGCATCTCGCCAGCGTGGCCGGGATCGTCGTTGCGGGCGCGGCGGCGGCGATGCTGTCGGGCTGGGCCTTGCAGGGCGCCGGGGCGCAGTGGTCGGCCTGGCTGGTGTGGAGCGGGCTGGTGCTGATCAGCCTGTACGCCCTGCACATGGGCTGGAGCGACATGGTCGGGCGCTGGCGGGCGTCGGGCGCCCTGACGCCGAACATCGTGCTGGTCGGAGCGACGCGGCGGGCCGAGAGCCTGATCCGCGAGGCGCTGAAGCGGCGCGACCTGAATGTGCTGGGCATTTTCGACGACCGGCTGGCGCGCTCGCCCGAGGCGATCGAGGGCGTGCCGGTGCTGGGCACGGCCGACGATCTGCTGACCCACAAGATGACTCCCTATGTCGACCGGGTGGTGCTGGCCATCGATCCGAAGGCCGAGGCGCGGGTGCGCGAACTGACGGCGCGGCTGCGGACCCTGCCCAATGAGGTGACCCTGCTGGTCGAGCCCAATGGCGAGGCCGAGACGCGGTCGGCGCTGGACCGGCTGGCGGCGGCGCCGCTGGCCGATGTATCGGGGCCGGTCGATCATGACCGGCGGGCGTTCAACAAGCGGCTGCAGGACCTCGTCATCGGGCTGATCGCCCTGCTGCTGCTGGCCCCGGTGATGGTGGTGATCGCCGTGGCGATCCGGCTGGACAGCCCGGGCCCGATCTTCTTCCGCCAGCGCCGCCACGGCTTCAACCACGAAGAGATCGTGGTGTGGAAATTCCGCTCGATGAGGCAGGAGGCCGCCGATGCGACGGCCAGCCGGCAGGTGACCCACGACGACGACCGGGTCACCCGCGTCGGGAAATTCATCCGCAAGACCAGCCTCGACGAACTGCCGCAGCTGCTGAATGTGATCACCGGCGAGATGTCGCTGGTCGGGCCCCGGCCGCACGCCATCGGCATGAAGACCGGCCATGTCGAGAGCGCGCGGCTGGTGGCGGAATACGCCCACCGTCACCGCATCAAGCCCGGCATGACCGGCTGGGCCGCGGTCAACGGCTCGCGCGGGCCGTTGCACACGGCGCAGGACGTGCGGGCCCGGGTGCGGCTGGACATTGAATACGTCGAGCGCCAGTCGCTGTGGCTGGACCTGTGGATCATGGCCGTGACCATTCCTGTCCTGCTGGGCGACCGTTCGGCGGTTCGCTGAGATGTTCTGGCGCGGCGTCTGGGGCTATCTGCCCGCCAACATCGTCCAGGGGGTGGTCGGCTTTCTGGCCATCGTGCTGTTCACCCGGCTGCTGAGCCCGGAGGATTTCGGCCGCTACGCCCTCGCCTTCTCGGTCATGACGCTGGCGCATGTCGCCGTGTTCAGCTGGCTGGAGGCGGCCATGGCGCGGTTCTGGGCGGCGCAGTCGCCCGGGGCGGCGACGCAGGGGCATTTCGCCTCGCTCTATCGCACCGCCTTCGCCCTGAGCGCCGGCTTCCTCGCGGTCACGGCCCTGTCGATGTGGATCTGGCCCGGCGATCCGCTGTTCCGCATCGCCCTCGCCGCCGGTCTGGCCGGGGTGCCGGCGCGCAGCCTCGTCAAGCTGGCGCAGGAGCGGTATCGCGCCGCCGGCGAGGTCGGCAAGGCGGCGGGGCTGGACATCGCCGTGACCATCGGCGGACTGGTCATCGGCGTCGGCTTTGCGCTGGCCGGATGGGGCGGGGCGGCGCCGTTGCTGGGCATCGGCCTGGCCCCGCTGGCCGCCCTGCCTTTCGTGCTGCCGGGGGAGCTGAAACAGGCGCGCGGCGGCGGCTTCGAGGGCGGGCGGGTGCGCGGCTATGCCCTGTACGGCTATCCGATCGCGGCCTCGCTGGCGCTGACGGTGGTGCTGTCGTCGACCGACCGTTTCCTGCTGGCGGCCTTTCTCGACGAGGCGGCGGTGGGCGCCTATCACGCCGGCTATTCGATCGCCAACCGGACACTGGACGTGCTGTTCCTGTGGCTGGGATCGGCGGGGCAGCCGGCGCTGATCATGGCGCTGGAGCGCGGCGGGCCGGGCCAGTTGAAGACGGCGGCGCGCGAGCAGCTGTCGACCTTCCTGCTGATCGGCCTGCCGGCGGCGGCGGGGGTGGCGCTGGTGGCGCGGCCGCTGGCCGAGGTGCTGATCGGCGAGGAGCTGCGCGTCGCGGCGGCCAGCATCACGCCGTGGATCGCCCTGTCGGCCCTGCTGTACGGACTGACCGCCTATTATTTCGGCCAGGCCTTCACCCTCGGCAAGAAGACGAAACACCTGCTGGTCGCCATGGCCATTCCGGCGGGTCTGAACGTGGTGCTGAACCTGATCCTGGTGCCGCGCTACGGCCTGATGGGGGCGGCGTGGGCGACGGCGGCGAGCTTCGCCCTCGGCCTGCTGGCGACGCAGATCATCGGACGGCGCATCCTGCCGCTGCCGATCCCGTGGGACAGTCTGGTGCGCTGCGGCGTGGCCACGGGGGCGATGGCGCTGGTGGTGGCGCGACTGCCCTCCATCGGCGGGTTCGCCGAGCTGATGCTGGACGCGAGCGTCGGCGGGATCGTCTATGCCGTGGTCGCCCTGACGCTGAACGCGGCGGGGGTGCGGGACGTGGCGATGCGGCTGCTGAGCCGGGCGCGCGAGCGGAGGGCGACGGCATGACCGCGGCGCGGGCGAAGATGATCGACAACGCCGCCTGGAAGGGGGCGAAGCCGGCCCTGTCGGTGCTGACGCCGTTCCTGCGCGACGATCCGGAAGCGCTGCTGGCCCTGCTGGACGAGGAGGCGGCCTCGGTCGACGGGGCGGTCGAGGTGATCGTGCTGGACGACGGCACCGGCGATGCGGCGCTGACGGCGCGGCTGACGGCCCGGATCAAGGGCATGGCCCTGCCCGCCCGGCTGATCACCCTGCCGGCCAACGAGGGCCGGTCGATCGGCCGCAACCGGCTGGCGGCGGCGGCGCGCGGCGGCAGCCTGCTGTTCCTCGACAGCGACATGCGGCCGGACCATCGCCGTTTCCTGCGCGACTGGGCCGAGCTGGTGGCGCGGGAGGATCCGGCGGTGGCCTTCGGCGGGTTTTCGCTGCTGCAGGCGCCGACCGACGCGCGCTTCGCCGTGCACCGGGCCATGGCGGCGAAGTCGGAATGCGTTCCGTATACGGAACGGGCGAAGCAGCCGGAGAAATACGTCTACACCTCCAACCTGCTGGTGCGGCGCGACGTGTTCGAGGCCGAGGCCTTCGATCCCGGCTTCACCGGCTGGGGCTGGGAGGATGTGGAGTGGGCCATGCGGGTGTCGCGGCGCTTCCGGGTAGTGCACCTCGACAATGCGGCCACCCATATGGGGCTGGACACCGTGGCGTCGCTGGCCGGCAAATATGAGCAGTCGGCGCCCAATTTCGCCCGCATGGCCAGCCGCCATCCCGAGATCGTCGCGGCCTATCCCAGCTACAGGGCGGCCAGGCTGCTGAAGCGGCTGCCGGGCCTGCCGTGGCTGCGGCGGCGGATGCGCGGGGCGGCGGAGGCGGCGTGGCTGCCGGTGGCGGCGCGGGCCTTTTCGCTGCGCCTGTATCGGGCTGCGCTCTATGCGGAGGCGGTGTGATGGCGGATGTGTCGATCATCGTCCCGACCCTGCGCCGGCCGGAGAGTCTGGAGCGCGCCCTGCGCTCGCTGTTCGGCCAGACCGGGGTCGCCGACCGGGTGTCGGAGATCGTCGTCGTCGACAATGATCCGTCAGGATCAGCGGCGGGCGGCGTCGAGGCGCTGCGGGCCCTGTCGCCGTGGCCGCTAGTCTATGTGCACGCCCCCCGCCCGGGCGTGGCCACGGCGCGCAACGCCGGACTGGCGGCGACCGCGGCGCCGCTGATCGCCTTTCTCGACGATGACGAGGCCGCCGCGCCCGGCTGGCTGGCCGCCCTGCTGGAGGCGCACGCGGTCACGGGGGCCGACGCCGTGTTCGGGCCGATCACCGGCCGCGCGCCGGACGCGAAGCCGTGGCTGAAGCCGTGGCTGGAGCGGTTCTTCGGCCGCGAGGGTCCCGAGCGGACGGGGCTGATCGAGACGCCGTTCGGCTGCGGCAACTCCCTGATGACGCGGGCCACCGCCCTGCCCGGCCCGGCGCCGTTCGACAGCGCCGCCGACCAGGCCGGCGGCGAGGACGACGCCCTGTTCGCGGCGCTGAAGGCGCGCGGCGGCCGCTTCGGCTGGGCCGCCGACGCCCGGGTCGAGGAGTTCGCCCCGGCGCACCGGGCGACGCTGGGATACGCTCTCGCCCGGGCCTTCGCCTATGGCCAGGGACCGAGCCAGACGGCGGCGGCGGCGCGCGATTGGCCGGGCGTGCTGCGCTGGATGGTGATCGGGGCGGGACAGACAGTGGTGTGGGGGACGGCGGCGGCGGCGCTGACCGCGATCGCCAGCCCGAAGCGGGCGGAGTTCTACGACCGGACGGCGCGGGGGCTCGGCAAGCTGTTCTGGATCAAGGGGTTCGAGCCGCATTTTTATGGCGCGCGGGAACTGGCGCGGCTGGAGGCGGCGAAGGCTTAGGTGATGTCCTCATAAGGGGGGCGGGCGACCTGCCGGACACCAAGACGCCCCGAACGGCAGCAACGGGTGGGAAGCGGACATTGCTTCCGCCTGAAAGAGCCGTCTCGTTCTCCGTCACTCCCCCGCCGTCATCCTCGGGCTTGACCCGAGGATCAGATGCGGGTGGTGGGCTGTTCGGCGGTGGCGGCCCCGCGCGTCCGCCCGAGCGATCTTCGACGGAGCACCGGACGGTCTGATCCTCGGGTCAAGCCCGAGGATGACGGCGGTTAAGAGTGGCGAATAAATTGTGGAGAGCAGACTCGGAAGAGGCCCGCAACGGGTCGAGAACCGAAGAGCCGCCAACTACGAGCGGACCTGGGGAGCAGGGCTTTCACCTGCGACTCCGGTTGTGACCAGTATGTTCGATTACACCATCCCCGGCCTAGCCTCGGAGAACGGATGGTCGGGGTCAATGTCCGATATGGTCAGGAGCGGAAGGCCACCTACGGTCGCGGGCTTTTCGGGAGTATTGGCTCAGTCGTCGAGCGAGATGAATCTGAGGTCCAGATATTGCTGGATCCAATCCGCGAACGACGGCGCCACCAACGCGGTCTCGCCGGTTTCGTGGTCGAAGAACCAAACTCCAGAACTGGGGCTTGGCGGGACGCTACCAAAGGCGAACAAGTTGCCCATGCAATCGGAGGCAAAGGCGATCATGTCTTCCGGCAGTCCCATCTCGCGCCAAGCTTGGGTCGATGAGATCATCTCGTCTGCCGAAAGAAAATCTGCCACGTCGGCGAAATCGGTCTGCTCTTCGCAGACGCTGTGCAGAAGTGCGCCTGTCGGTCGTGGCAGACCAATGCCGAGGATCGCATCACGATAGTCAGCAGGTAAACGCCCCCCGAGTAGTTCCTCCGCTCGCGTCAAATCGGCAGCCAGGACGGGTTCCGGCGGGTATTCGGGATGAGACCATTTTGACGCAAAGTCGGCGAGGGCGTGCATGAAGCCTCAAAGCGTTAGTGGTGTGGTCGCCGCAGGTTGGGTGGACGCTAGCCCAGCTTACGATGGTCGCCTATGGGTCGGGAGCCACATCGACGGCTTGTAAGCGGACCCGCAGCATTGGCGACCTAATGACCACACCCCCTACCCCGTCAGCCGCTTCAAAAACGCCGGCGGCTTGTAGGTCGAGCGGTTGACCACGACGCCGGCGATCTTGCCGCCCGCGGCCTCGATCTCGTCGCGCAGGATCAGGGGATCGCCGGCCGCGCTGCTCTCGGCCGCCACCACCATGACCGTCGCATCGACGAAGGGCGCCAAGGTGATGGCCATGGAATTGCGGTCGGCGGCCGGGCTGTCGATCACCACTGTGTCGGCGTGCTTGCGCAGGGCGTCCCAGTAGCGGGGATCCGGCAGGGCCTCGGCCCGCTGGCCCGAGCGCAGGTGTTCGGCCGCGAACCGCGTCACCCACAGCCGCCCGCCGAGGCAGGGCCGCGCGGTCAGCAGGCGGGCCGGATGCACCGGCTTGCCGGCGCGGTCGGTGATGCGCGGCGTCACGGCGAAGAAGATGGAGCCGTCGGGCGTGGCCATGGCGGCCTTGCCGAGGGCGCCGAAGCGATCGGGCTCGGCGGCCACCGCCTCCAGCTGGCCCTGCTGCGCCAGGTCGGCGTCAATCAGCCAGACCGGACGGCGGGCGCGGACGGCGGCGAGGCGGGCGTATTCGCGCGCCACGGTGGAGACGCCCTCGCCGGAATTGGCGGCGGCGAACTGGATCACGCGTCCACGGTGTCCGGGCGCCGGCCCCAGCGCCGCCCAGAGGGCGGCCATTTCGGTTGTCAGGTCGACCATCGAATCGCTACGCGCCCGGCTACAGGTCCCTACGCTACCATGACGGGGACGCGCCTCATCGCGCCTTCATCGGCGCGACGGCGAGGACCGGCATTTCGAGCGTCCGCCCGGTCGAGGCCGGGGTGGCGTAGCCGCGGCGGGTGAAGACCCGCAGCAGGCCGACGCACAGGGCGGTGAAGCCGGCGAACAGGAAGACCACGGCCAGCAGCGGCGCCTTGAGGCTGGAGCCGCGCGTCGGGGCCTCGGCCCGCTCGATCACCGTGACGTTGTCGGCGCCGGCGGCGACCAGGGCGCTGTCGGCGCGGGCCTGGACCTCGCGCTGCTGGAACTCGCGGATGTTGGCGGTCAGGACCTCGCGGTTGCCGGCGAGGTTGGCGTTGGTCGACTCCAGCCGGGTCAGGTCGGCCAGGCGCGAACGGAGCTGGGCGAGCTGCCCCTCGGCCACGGCCAGCCGCGCGGCCAGGCCATCGCGGTCGGCGGCGGCGGTGATGCGGGCGGTCTCGATGGCGGTGAAGATGGTGCTGGGTCCGGTGCGGACCTCCTTGGCGCCGACGGTGGAGCCGGTGGCGACATAGGCCTGGAGGTCGGCGATCCAGGCCTCGACCTCGTCGGCGGTGCGCGGCAGCGCGTCGCTG
>CAZGPS010000013.1:9895-25677 GCA_964527675.1 uncultured Brevundimonas sp.
TCGGCGATCTGCTGTTCGATGTCCCGCACCGGCTGGGCGTCGGGGGTGTAGCGCGACAGCAGGGCCTCGCGCTGGGTGCGCAGTTCCAGAATCTGGTTCTGGGCCGAGACGTTCAGGTCCTGCTGCAGCACCACCTCGGCCGGTTGCTGCGCCAGCTGGGACTCGAAGGTGTTGAGCCGCTGCGTCGCCTGGTTCAGCTGGGCCCGCAGCGACAGGGCCTCGGCCTGGGTCGTCTGATAGCTGGCCGCCAGGGACGCCTTGGCGGTGGCGAAGTCGCCGATGTTGTTCGAGGTCATGAAGGCGTCATAGGCCGCGTCGGCCCGGGCCAGATCGGTCTCGAAGGCCTCGCGCTGGGCGGCGATGGCCGGGGTGGTCCGGTCGCGGAACACGGCGCGGCGCTGGACCAGATACTGGTCGATGAGGGCGTTCAGTATGGTCGCGGCGCGCACGGGATCATTGGCGGCATAGGAGGCGGAGATGATGGCGCTGCCGGCGGTGACGCCGACGCCGAGGCCGCTGTCGAGCGCCTTGAGGGCGGCGGAGGCCTTTTCCGCCGGCGTGCCCCGGGCCCCGGGGCCGAGGATGGCGTCGGGGCCGATGGCCTGGACCGTCCTCTGCTTGACCGCGAGGCTGCCGAGGATCTGGGCCTCGGACTGGGCCACGGCGTCCGCATCAAGCGGCTGGCCCCGCTCGCTGGTCCCGACGCGCGGTTGATAGACGTATTCCTGACCGACGCCGGCGTAGACGCTGGCGCTGGCGGTGTAGGATTTCTTCAGCGTCAGGACCGCCGCCGTGCCGATGGCGAAGATCACCAGGAAGATGACGACCATTAGCAGGAGCTCGCGGAACAGCAGGCCGACGACGTCGAGGAAGCCGTAGCGCGGGCGAACTGTCGTGTAGGCCGTCGTGCGCATGCGGGCGGACTGATTCCATCGCGGGACTGAACGGCGACCAGCCTTGGGCCAGCGGCGTTAACCCATGGTTACCCATAAGCGACGACCTTGCGGTCAGACGCCGTCTCCGGGGAATCACGCCGCCATGCCGATCGATCGCCGCCTGCTGCTTCTGGGCCTCGCCGGCGCCGTGGCGGGCTGCGGGGGCGGCCGTGGCTCGCGCGCCTCCGCGCCGGACGCCCTGGGCGGCGAGCGGGTGCGCGACGTCGGCCGGTCGTCCTTTCCCGAGATCGGCTTCGCCGACTGGACCGAGATGGAGCCGGAGTATGTGCTCTATCCCGGCGACGAGATCGAGATCGCCACGCCGACGGCGACCGAACTGACCCGCACCCAGAGGATCGGCCCGGACGGTCGCGTCTCCCTGCCGCTGGTCGGGCAGATCATGGCGGCGGACCGGACCATCGCCGAGGTCGAGGCCGATGCGGCGGCGGCCTTCGCCAGCCAGTTGCGCCGCCCGATTGTCGAGATCACCCTGAAGACAGCGGGGCCGATCCGGGTCTGGGTCGGCGGCGAGGTGCGGACGCCGGGCATGATCGAGATGACCGGCGATCTGGACGCCTATCAGGCCGTCATCCAGGCCGGCGACTTCCTGCCCACCGCGCGGCCGCAGGAGGTGGCGCTGATCCGGCGCGGGCCGGGCGGGGTGCGGATGATGCGGGCGGTCGACCTGCGGCCGCGGCGCGGCGAGGTGGTGGCCCTGAGACGCGGCGACATCATCTTCGTGCCGCGCTCGAACCTGGGCGAGGTGGCGAATTTCGTCTCGCTGTTCCGCAACGCCCTGCCGATCGGGTTCAGTTACGCAATCGGCGGGCAGTATCAGAACTTCTGAGTGGCTAGGGGCTAGGGGCTAGGGGCTAGCCACCAGCCGCCAGCGAGGCCTCACGCCGCCAGCCGCACCACGCCGGCGTCGATCCAGCGGCGGGCCGCCTTCTGGGCCTCGGCGATTTCGTCCTGCTCCATCTCCTGGCTCATCTCGCGGCGATAGACGCGCGCTTCGATGCTGCCTTTCATGGCGGCCAGGTTGAAGATCATGTGGGCCGAAACGCGGTCCATGGGGCAACCGCCCTGGCCGCTCGAATACATCATGCCCAGACGGAACAGGTCGTCGCCGTTCATGTCGGCGGTCGGCAGGGGCAGGCCCTGCTCTTCGTTGGTCGTGGGCGCTGTTTCTTGCGCGATCATCACCGTATCTCCCGAACCGGAGCCTTTCTGGCCCCGCCCTCTGACACGATGAAATACCCGCGGTTTGAAGTTAAAGTTAACAGCAACGGGGCCGGGCCGGTCTTTTCCGAAAAGGCCGTACGAATATTGGCTGCTGTAAAGACCTCTGAAATCTCTTGGAAATCTCTCGGTCATCACCGCTAACGAAGAGTCACCATCCGGCTTACGAGCGGTTACCGGGCGCGTTGTCCGAACAGGACCTTGCGGGCGTCTTCCGCCGCCTTGCCGGAGGCGGCCAGGCTGCGGCGCAGGTCGTCGCCGAGGGCGCGGCCGGCGACCACCCCGGGGCGGGCGCCCACGCGGGCCATCCACGCCCCCAGGTTCGGAAAGTCATCCAGGGATTGGCCCTGCAGTGGCGGCAGGATCCAGGGCCAGATGGCCATGTCGGCGATCGAATAGTCGCCGGCGACGAAGTCGCGGTCGGCGAGACGGCGATCCAGCACGCCGTAGAGCCGGTGGGTCTCGTCGGTATAGCGGCGCACGCCATAGGCGATCTGGCGCTGGTCCCGGATCATGGCGGGGGCGTACTGGCGGAAGTGATGGGTCTGCCCGGCCATCGGACCCAGGCCGCCGACCTGCCAGAACAGCCACTGGTCGACCTCGGCCTTGGCCCGGGCGTCCTGCGGATAGAACAGGCCCGACTTCACTCCGAGATATTGCAGAATGGCCCCGGATTCGAAGATCGCCAGCGGCCGGCCGTCCGGCCCGTCGGGATCGACGATGGCCGGCATCCGCCCGTTGGGACTGATCGCCTGGAAGGCCGGGGCGAACTGTTCCCCGGCGCCGATGTTCACCGGCTTCAGCTCATACGGCAATCCCATCTCCTCGAGGGCGATGGAGACCTTCCAGCCATTGGGGGTGGGCCAGTACCAGAGTTCGATCGGTCGGGTCATGGCGGGCTCCGGAGGACGGCTACCGCAGGTGGGCGTCGGCTCGCCCATGCGCAACGCCGGCCCGAACCTGACAGAGGTGTTCAGGCGCAGTTCATCCCGTTCGGTCGAGCGTGGGGCATGATTAACGGGCCGGTCGCGTTGTTCCGTCCCGCCCCGTGATGGAGAAAACAATGAACCGCTTGACCAGGGCCGCAATCATCAGCCTGGCGCTGGCGACGACCGCGGCTCCGCTGGCCGCCGAGGCCCAGAGCCGGGGCGACCGTCAGGAACGCCGGGATGATCGCCGGGACTATCGCCAGGATGGTCGTGGAGATCGTCAGGATTATCGTCAGGAACGCCGGAGCGACCGTCGCGACTGGCGTCAGGGCGACCAGGACAGCCGGCGCGATTTCCGCCAGGACCGGCGTGACGACCGACGGGACTTCCGCGGAGAGCGTCGCGACGACCGCCGCGACTTCCGTCAGGACCGGCGCTGGGATCGCAACAACCGCGACTGGTGGCGGGGCCGGGATGACTTCCGCGACTACCGCGGGGCCCGCAACGGTTACTGGTATGCGCCGAGCTATGGCTATTACCGGGTTGAGCCCCGGTACTACGGCTATCGCTGGCAGCGGGGCGGCTATCTGCCGCCGTCATACCGCAGCTATTATGTGCGGGATCCGTACGTCTATGGGCTGCGCCCCGCCCCCCGCGGATATCGGTACGTTCACGCGGGCAACGACATCGTGCTGATCGCCGTCGCGACCGGACTGATTGCAAGCGTGCTGAGCGGCGTGTTCTAGGCCAGGCCGCCAGGACTCCCGGAAACGCCCCGCCACTTCGTGCGCGGGGCGTTTTCATTTTGAAGATTTCGTTCGGCGACGCCGATCGTTCAGTCACGGTTCATCGGTCGAAGGCGACCTTGGCCGCAAGCCGTCTGACAGGGGCGTGCAGGAAGAAACGAGAATGAAACGCTCATTGATGGTCGCCGCGGCGCTCGCGGCCTTCGTCGTCCCCGCCGCCGCGCCGCTGACGGTGCTGGCCCAGGAGGCGCCGAGTACGCGTGAAGAACGCTCGGCGGATCGCGCCCAGCGGCGAGAGGCCGCGGCCGAGCGTCGGCCCGAACGGCCGGCGCCCCAGCCTCGCGCCGAAAGACCGGCCGCATCGGCCGAACGACCGGCGCGCCCCGAAGTTCGCCAGGAGCGACGCGAGGAACGACGGGACGACCGGCAGGACCGGCGCGAGGCGCGTCCCGATCGCCCCGCCCGGCCGGAGGCCCGGCAGGACCGCCGCGAGGACCGGCGCGACAACCGGCAGGACCGCCGTGAGGACCGTCGTGACGACCGTCAGGACTGGCGCGCAGATCGCCCGAACCGTCCGGACATCCGCGATGGTCGGCCCGAAAGCCGCCAGGAACGCCGTGAAGACCGTCGTGACGGGCGTCAGGACCGGCGCGGAGATCGGCAGGAAGGCCGGCAGGACCGGCGCGAGTACCGCGAGTTCCGCCAGCGCTTCAACAGCGACGCCTGGCGGCGCGACTGGAACCGGCGTCACGGCCACGACTGGTGGCGCAACGACCGGCGCTTCCGCGGCTACAGCGGGGTCCGCATCGGCTTCTATTTCGCGCCCGGCTACGGCTACTACAATGTGCCGCGCAGCTACTGGGGCCAGCGCTACCATGTCGGTCAGCATCTGCCGTCGATCTTCTGGCGCTACAGCCTCGACGACTGGCGCACCTACGGCCTCGGCTTCCCGCCGGCGGGCACGCGCTGGGTGCTGGTCGACAATCACATCTATCTGATCGACGAATACGACGGCTACATCATCGACGTCATCTACGACGCCTGGCGCTGGTAAGCCCTCAGTTTACGGATGGAACGCCGGCCGATCATCCGATCGGCCGGCGCTTCGCTGTTCGAGTGCGAGGTTGCAGCCGCCCCCGCGTCGCGTCAGAACCGGACACATGAGCGACGCGGCGATCAACGACACGACTACCGGCGAGGAGGTCCCCTCCTCCCGCGCGCCCCAGCTGGAGCTGTCTGAGGCCTTGCTGGCCTCGCCGGCCCGCTTCTTCAACCGCGAGATTTCCTGGCTGAAGTTCAACGGCCGGGTGCTGGAGGAGGCCGCCAATCCAGCCCACCCGCTGCTGGAGCGGCTGCGTTTCCTGTCCATATCGGCCAACAATCTCGACGAGTTCTTCATGACCCGCGTCGCCGGCCTCAAGGGCCAGGTGCGCGAGCGGGTCCGGGTGCTGTCGGCCGACGGCCTGACGGCAGCCGAACAGCTGGAGAAGGTCAGCGTCGCCGCCGGACGGCTGATGGACGAACAGCAGCGCCGCTGGCGCAAGCTGCGCAAGGAGCTGGCGACCGCCGGCATCGAGGTGGTCGATCCGGAGAGGATCAACCGAACCGAGCGCGAGCGGCTGGAGCCCGAGTTCCTGAACCAGTTGTTCGCCATTCTGACGCCGATGGCCATCGACCCGGCCCACCCCTTCCCCTTCCTGCCCAACCTCGGCTTCTCGCTGGCCCTGAAGCTGCGGCGGCGGTCCGACAACCGCATGCTCTACGCCCTGGTGCCGGTGCCGACGCAGGTGAAGCGGTTCTGGCCCCTGGCCACGGACGGACGATCCAAGCCCGGCCGCCGGCGCTATGTCGCGCTGGAGGGCCTGCTGATGCTCTTCATCGACCATCTGTTTCCCGGCTGCGACGTGCTGGAGCGCGGCGTCTTCCGCCTGATCCGCGACAGCGACATCGAGATCGAGGAAGAAGCCGAGGATCTGGTCATGGAGTTCGAGGAGGCGCTGAAGCAGCGCCGCCTGGGATCCGTGGTGCGGATCAAGATCGAGGCGTCGATGCCCGACGACCTGCGCACCTTCATCACCAATGAGCTGGACGCCGCGCCGCAGGACATCGTGCTGGTCGACGGCATGCTGGGTCTGGCCCAGGTCTCGGACATCATTCCGAGCGGCCACCCCGATCTGAAATTCCCGGGCTACGAGCCGCGCTATCCCGAGCGGGTGCGCGACAATGGCGGCGATATCTTCGCCGCGATCCGCGAGAAGGACATGCTGATCCACCACCCGTTCGAGAGCTTCGACGTGGTGGTCCAGTTCCTGCGCCAGGCGGCCCGCGACCCCCACGTCATCGCCATCAAGCAGACGCTGTACCGGACCTCGCGCGACAGCCCGATCGTCGCGGCCCTGATCGAGGCGGCCGAAAACGGCAAGAACGTCACCGCCCTGGTCGAGATCAAGGCGCGCTTCGACGAGGAGGCCAACCTCAAATGGGCCCGGGCCATGGAGCGGGCCGGCGTCCACGTCGTCTTCGGCTTCGTCGAGTACAAGACCCACTGCAAGCTGAGCGTGGTGGTGCGGCGCGAGGGCGAGGGCCTGAAGACCTACTGCCATTTCGGCACCGGCAACTACCATCCGGTGACGGCGCGGGTTTACACCGACCTGAGCCTGTTCACCTGCAACCCGGTGCTGGCGCGGGACGCCTCGCGGGTGTTCAACTACATCACCGGCTACGCCACGCCGGACGAGCTGGAGGCGCTGGTCGTTTCGCCGCTCAACATGAAGACGACGCTGATCGATCTGATCGGCGCCGAGATGGCCGCGGCGGCCAGGGGCAAGCCGGCCGCCATCTGGGCCAAGATGAACTCCCTCGTCGATCCGGAAGTCATCGACGCCCTGTACCGCGCCAGTCAGTGGGGCGTGCGCATCGAACTGGTGGTGCGGGGCATCTGCTGCCTGCGCCCCGGCGTCACCGGGCTGTCGGAGAACATCCGGGTCAAGTCGATCGTCGGCCGCTTCCTTGAGCACAGCCGCATCGTCGCCTTCGCCAACGGCCGCGATCTGCCGCATGACAAGGCGAAATTGTTCATCTCCTCGGCCGACTGGATGTCGCGGAACCTCAACCGTCGTGTCGAGCTGATGACCCCTGTCCTG
This sequence comes from uncultured Brevundimonas sp., assembly GCA_964527675.1. Lineage (GTDB taxonomy): Bacteria > Pseudomonadota > Alphaproteobacteria > Caulobacterales > Caulobacteraceae > Brevundimonas. The sequence goes on from CAZGPS010000013.1 coordinate 16,888, forward strand.
AACGCCACGGTCCACGATCAGGTGCTGGACCAGATCATGGTCGCGAATCTCAAGGACGACGCCCAGAGCTGGGTGCTGGACTCCGAGGGCGAATATCGCCGGGTGGCGCCGGCCGATCCCGAGCGACCCTTCTCGGCGCACAAATACTTCATGACCAATCCCAGCCTGTCGGGGCGCGGTCGCAAGGTGAAGACCCTGCCCGGCCAGCTCAGCTACGAGCCTTCACGGAAGAAGCGCTGATGCCCGAGGCCATGGCCGCGGCGTTCGGAACACCGCGCGAGTTCGCCGCCATAGACATCGGCTCCAACTCCGTTCGCCTGGTGCTGTACCGGCTGGAGGGTCGCGCCGTCTGGACGGTGTTCAACGAGAAGGTGCTGGCCGGTCTCGGCCGCGACCTCGGCTCGACCGGACGCCTGTCAGAGGATGGGGCGGCGCTGGCCCTGACCGCGCTGAAGCGGTTCGCGGCGGTGATCGACGGAGTCCGGCCGGCCCGGACCTTCGTCGCGGCCACGGCGGCGGTGCGCGAGGCCGCCGATGGACAGGCCTTCTGCGAGCGGGTGGCGGCCGAGACCGGTCTGGTCATCCGGGTCCTGTCGGGCGAGGAAGAGGCGCGCTACGCCGCCCTCGGCGTGATCGCGGGGATGCCGACGGCGCGGGGCGTCGTCGGCGATCTGGGCGGGGCCAGCCTCGAGCTGGTGCGGATCGGCGAAGAGGGCTTGGGGCGCGGCGTCACCCTGCCGTTGGGGCCGTTTTCGCTGACCAGCGACGGGCCCTTCGATGCAGCCCGGCTGCGCGAGACCGTGGCCCGACGGCTCAAGCCCGTCGGCGATTTCAGGACCGACACCCTCTATGCCGTGGGCGGCGCCTGGCGGACGCTGGCGCAGGTCCACATGGGTCACACCCGTTATCCGCTGCACATCGTGCACCAGTATGTGATGGAGGCCGGCGCGGCCCGCGACATCGCCCGACTGATCGCCCGGTCCTCGCGGGCCTCCCTGGAAAGCTGGAAGGGGCTGTCGAAGAAGCGGGCCGAGACCCTGCCGCAGGCGGCCCTGGTGCTGGAAGGATTGATCGAGCGCCTCGGCCTTGAGCGGATCGTTCTGTCCGCCTGGGGCGTGCGCGAAGGCCTGCTCTACGAGGCCCTGGACGAAGAGACCGTGGCCGCCGATCCCTTGTTGGCCGGCTGCGCCGCCCTGGGGGCGCGGCAGGGCATATCGCCCGGCCTGCCCGGGGCGCTGTTCGGCTGGATCCAGCCGATCGTCGCGGCCCTGCCCGAGGCCTTCGGCCGTGAGCGGGACCTGACCCTGGCCGACGCCGTTTGCCGGTTGGCCGATCTGGGCGCGCGCCTGCATCCGGATCACCGGGTCGAACTGGCGTTTGACCAGGTCCTGCGCGCGCCGATCCCGGGCCAGACCCATGCCGAGCGCGCCTGGCTCGCCACCGCGGTCAACGCCCGCTATGGCGGCGGCGCGGGCACGCCGGAGCCCGACACGGTCGCCCGGCTGCTGACGGAAGAGCAGCGCACCGGAGCCCGCGCCCTCGGCCTGGCCATCCGGCTGGCCTGCGATCTGTCGGGACGGGCGCCGCAGTTGCTGGTGAACGCCCATGTGGCGGTCGCCGACGGCCAGCTGGTGCTGAGCGCCGCCGATGGCTACGCCGATGTGCTGCTGGGCGAACAGACCCGGCGGCGCGGCAAGGCCCTGGCCGAGGCCATGGGGCTGAAGCTGGACATCCGCAACGGAGGATGAGGCTCAGTCGCCCATCCACCAGGTCAGGCGGACGTCGCCGACGGTCTGACCGCCGGCGGTGAGCGTGCCGATCACAACCGCGCCATCGCCACCGAGATTGCGCCGGGCGGTGGCCAACGCCCCCTGATCGAGACGACCTTCAAAGGCCACGCGGCCAAGCTCCGGCGACCGGCCCTCGAAACGGAGGGCCGTGTCGGCTACCGCGTATCGGGTGGGCAGGACGCGGGCCGCGCCCTCCCGGACCTCGCCGGCTCCGGCCGCGGCCCCCGCATCATCCGCTGCGACAAACCGCATGATCATCGGCCCGCCCGGCCCGCCGTCATAGCCTTCGAACGCGGCAGGCTGGCCCAGGAACAGGGAGTCCAGGCTCCAGTCGCCGATGCGAACCGGCGTCACAGGCCTGTAGTAGCCGGAGAGGTCGGCGGTGGCGGCGTAGCTGAAGGCGTCCGCAGCCGGCCCGGGCGCGCCGGCGCGATCACAGGCCGCGACGGCAAGCGCCGTCAGGATCGCGGCGGCAGCGAGGCGTCGGGCTCGCCCGGACCTCAGCGGTTCAGTCCCCGGTCGAGGGCGCGGAAGCCGGCGATCGACAGTTCGGTGGCGCTGATGAAGACGGACGGCGTGATCCGCTCGAAATCATCCGAGGGGCGGTGATAGTCGGGGTGGAAATCCACGCCGAAATACAGGAACGGCACCTCGGCCCGGTGGAAGGCGGCGTGGTCGGACGAATTGACCCAATTGTTATCGCCGGTGTCCTGCGGGCTGTCCTTGCCGAAGGCGAGGGCCACCGCGCCATTGGCCGGAATGGTCTCGAGCAGCGGACGGAAGGTCGGGTGCTGATACGTGCCGGTGACCCACAGCTTGCCGTCGGTCTCGGCGCGGGCGGTCATGTCGAAATTCAGGTTCATGGCGATCGAGGTCAGCGGCACAGGCGGGGCCTCGACGAAATGTTTGGCGCCCAGCAGGCCGCGCTCCTCGCCGTCGAGGGCGACGATCAGCACGCTGTGGTCGGGGGCCTGACGCTTCAGGTCGGCGGCCAGGGCCAGCATGGTGGCGACGCCCGAGGCGTTGTCGTCGGCGCCGTTGAAGACGTGGCCGTCGGAGACGCCGACGTGGTCGTAGTGGGCGGTGACGACGATGTATTTGTCGGTCACCCGGGTTCCCGGAATGAGACCGAGGACGTTGACGCCATTGAAGGTCTTCGCGCCCTCGCGGGTGCGTCCCTGCATCTCCCACGGCTGCTCGCGGCCCATGGCCGGGGCGGCGACGCCGAGGGCCTCCAGCCGGCCGACGATATAGGTTCGGGCCAGGGCTCCGCCGGCCGCGCCGGTGTCGCGGCCCTGCATGTCGTCGGCGGAGAGGATGCGGACGTCCTCCAGCAACTGGGCGTGCATGGCCGAGGGTTGCGGAGCGAGTGGAGCCGCCGGCGGCGTCGCGGTCTCACAGGCGCTGAGCAGCAGGACCGCGGCCAGCGGCGAGAGGGCGGCAAGGCGAAGATAACGCATGGGGACTCCCTGAGGTTGGCGGACGCTAGCAGGCCGGGGCGGCGACGTCAGATTAAGGTCCTGTCATGAGAGGGGAAACGAGCAGGGCCTCGCGGCGTTCGCCCCGGGTGGTAGAAGGCGGTTGAAGACGATGGAGCGAACCCGATTCCCATGACCGACACCGCCGTCGATCAGCTGAGCGAGGCCGCGGCCCGGGAGGAGTTCACCCGGCTGACCGCCGCCCTGGCGCATCACGACGCCCTGTATCACGGCCAGGACGCGCCGGAGATTTCGGACGCCGACTACGACGCCCTGAAGCGGCGGGCGCTGGAGATCGAGGGCCGCTTCCCCGAACTGACCATGGCCGATTCGCCGTCGCAGGTGGTCGGGGCGGCGGTGTCGGGCCAGTTCAGCGAGGTGCGCCACGGCGTGCCGATGCTGTCGCTGGACAACGCCTTCGACGCGGGAGAGGTGGCGGATTTCGAGGCCCGCATCCGGCGCTTTCTGAAACTGCCCGGCGACGAGCACATCGCCTTCGTCGCCGAGCCCAAGATCGACGGCCTGTCGGCCAGCCTGCGCTACGAGAACGGCGTGCTGGTGCGCGGCGCGACGCGCGGCGACGGGCGCACCGGCGAGGACGTCACCGCCAATCTGCGCACCCTGAAGGACATTCCCGAGCGCCTGAGCGGCGAGGGCTGGCCCGACATCATCGAGGTGCGCGGCGAGGTCTACGCTCCCAATGACGCCTTCGACGCCTTCAACGCCGCGGCCGAGGCGGCGGGGACGCGCACCTACGCCAATCCACGCAATTTCGCCGCCGGCTCGCTGCGCCAGAAGGATGCGACGATCACGGCGAAGCGGCCGCTGCGCTTCTTCGCCTACGCCTGGGGCGAGGTGTCGGCGCCGTTCGCCGCGACCCAGTGGGAGGCGCTGCAGGCGCTGCGGTCGTGGGGCTTCCCGGTCAACGAGCGGTCGAAGCGGGTCGAGGACGCGGCCGGGCTGATGGCGCTGTATGACGGGCTGCAGGCCGACCGGGCGACGCTGGGCTATGACATCGACGGGGTGGTCTACAAGGTCGACCGGCTGGACTGGCAGGAGCGGCTGGGCTTCGTCGCCCGCACGCCGCGCTGGGCCATCGCCCACAAGTTCCCGGCGCAGCAGGCGCAGACGGTGCTGGAGGGGATCGACATCCAGGTCGGGCGGACGGGGTCGCACACGCCGGTGGCCCGGCTGCATCCGGTCACGGTCGGCGGGGTGGTGGTGCGCAATGCGACGCTGCACAACGCCGACGAGATCGCCCGGCTGGACGTGCGCCTCGGCGACACCGTCACCCTGCAGCGCGCCGGCGATGTGATCCCGCAGATCCTCGGCGTGGTCGATCCCGATCGGCCCGGGCGCGGCGAGCCGTGGGCGTTTCCGCACGTCTGCATCTGCCCGCTGAAGACGGCGCTGGTGAAGGAGACCAACGCCTCGGGCGTCGAGAGCGTGGTGCGGCGCTGCACCGGCGAACTGGCCTGCCCGTTCCAGCGCATCGAGCATCTCAAGCATTTCTGCAGCCGGCGGGCTTTCGACATCGAGGGGCTGGGCGAGAAGCAGCTGGTCGCCTTCCATGAGCGGGGCTGGATCACCCAGCCGGCCGACATCTTCCGGCTGGCGCGGGACGCGGAGAAGCTGGACGCCCTGCGCGCCGAGGACGGCTATGGCGAGACCAGCGTGCGCAATCTGGTGGCCGGGATCGACGCCCGGCGAACCATCGCCCTGGACCGGTTCATCTACGGTCTCGGAGTGCGGGACATCGGCGAGCAGACCTCGATCGTGCTGGCCCGGGCCTTCGAGACCTGGCCTGCCTTCGAGGCCGCCTGCCTCGCCGCGGCGGACGGCATTCCGAGCGAGGACTGGGTGCGGCTGGCCGAGACCCATGCCGTATCGCCCCGGGTGATTGCGGCGCTCGCCGAAGCCTCGCCGCCCGCCGCCGATCCGTGGCCCGAGGCGCCGATCGACCAGAAGATCGCCCTCGCCTTCCCCGGCCTCGCCGCCCCGGCGCGGCGCGGGCTGGCGACGCTGGCGGACGACTGGGCCGGGCTGGGCCGGCTGGCGACGGTCGCCCGAAACGAGGGGCCGTCCGAGGGGCTGGGCCAGATCGCCGGTGTGTCGGGGGTCGGGCCGGTGGCGGCGCGGGCCCTCGCCCTGTTCTTCCGCGAGACCCACAACCGCGCCATGGTCGACGCCCTCGTGGCCGAGATGGACCGGATCGAGGACGCCGAGAAGCCGAAGTCCGACACCGCCGTGGCCGGGAAGACGGTGGTCTTCACCGGCGCTCTCGAGCGCTTCACCCGCGACGAGGCCAAGGCCCGGGCCGAGAGCCTCGGGGCCAAGGTCTCCGGCTCGGTGTCGAAGAAGACCGACTATCTGGTCGCCGGGCCGGGCGCCGGGTCGAAGATGGCGGAGGCCCTCAAACACGGCGTCCGGGTGCTGACCGAGGACGAGTGGCTGGCCCTGATCGGCGGCTAGCGGTTCAGGGCCGAGCGGGCGGCCTCGGCGTAGCGGTGGCCGGCGGCGGCGCCTCGGGGAAAGACGGCGTCGATGCGGGCGAGATCTTCGGCCGTGAGGGTCAGGTCGACGGCGGCGACGTTCTCTTCCAGCGTGCGGATGCGGCGCGTGCCGGGGATGGGGACGAGGTGGTCGCCCTGGGCAAGGACCCAGGCGAGGGCCAGCTGGGCGGCGGTGACGCCCTTGTCGGCGGCGACGCCTTTGACCGCCTCGACGAGGTCGAGGTTCTTCTGGAAATTCTCGCCCATGAAGCGCGGATTGGAACGGCGGAAGTCGTCGGCGGCGAGGTCGTCGACCGATTTGATCTCGCCCGAGAGGAAGCCGCGGCCGAGCGGGCTGTAGGGCACGAAGCCGATGCCCAGCTCGTCGCAGACGGAGAGCGGTTCATCCTCCGGGTCGCGGGTCCATAGCGAATATTCGGTCTGCAGGGCGGTGATCGGATGGGTCGCGTGGCCGCGGCGCAGGGTCTCGGGGGCGGCTTCCGACAGGCCGAGGAAGCGGACCTTGCCCTCGGTGACCAGCTCGGCCATGGCGCCGACGGTCTCCTCGATCGGCGTGTTCGGGTCGACGCGGTGCAGGTAGTAGAGGTCGACGTGGTCGACGTTCAGCCGCTTGAGGCTGCCCTCAATGGCGCGGCGGACGTTGGCGGGGGAGCCGTCGACGGTGAGGGCCGAGCGGTCGGCGTTGTAGCCGATGCCGAATTTCGTGGCGATGAAGGCCTCGTCGCGGCGGCCGGCGAGGGCCTTGCCGAGCTGGATCTCATTGGTGTGCGGGCCGTACATCTCGGCGGTGTCGAACAGGGTGACCCCGAGGTCGAGGGCGCGGTGGATCACCGCCGTCGCCTGGGCCTCGTCGGACGGCTGGCCGTAGAAGGCGGCCATGCCCATGCAGCCGAGGCCGATGGCCGAAACTTCGGGGCCCGAACGGCCCAGCTTGCGCGTCTTCATCGGCGCATCTCCTGAAATGTGAGGGAGCCGGCGACGCATCCGCCGACATCCCGGAGATGGGCGCCGTTCGGCCTTATTTCAAGGGCGCGCAGGCCGCGTCCAGCCATGCCTTCGCCTCCCCGTCCAGCAGCGGGCCGACCTTGGCGAGGGTCTCGGCGTGATAGGCGTCGACATAGGCGCGCTCGTCCGGGGTCAGCAGGGCGACGTCGATCAGCTTGCGGTCCAGCGGGGCGAAGGTCAGCTGTTCGAAGCCGTGCATGGGGCGCTCGCCGCCGGGGATGGGGGTCGCTTCCGTCACGACCTGCAGCGTCTCGATGCGGATGCCCCAATGGCCCTCGCGGTAGTAGCCGGGCTCGTTGGACAGGATCATGCCGGTCAGCAGCGGCTGGGCGTTGGGCGCCTTGGCGATGCGCTGCGGGCCCTCGTGGACGCCGAGATAGGAGCCGACGCCGTGGCCGGTGCCGTGGTCATAGTCGAGGCCGGCCATCCACATCGGCAGGCGCGCGAGGGCGTCGAGCTGATGCCCCGTGGTCCCGGCGGGAAAGCGCACCGTCGCCATGGCGATATGGCCCTTGAGCACGAGGGTGAACATGCGGCGCTGATCCGCCGTGGGCTCGCCGACGGCCATGGTGCGGGTGACGTCGGTGGTGCCGTCCAGATACTGGCCGCCGCCGTCGACCAGCAGCAGGGAGCCGTTCTCGATGCGGCGGATGGTGCGGGTCACCGGCTTGTAGTGCGGCAGGGCGCCGTTGGGGCCGGCGCCGGCGATGGTGTCGAAGGACAGGGCCTTCAGGGCGCCCGTGGCCTCGCGAAAGGCCTCCAGTTTTTCGGCGATCTCGCGCTCGTCGGGCAGGGTCTGCTGCGCCGTCGCATCGACCCAGTGGAGGAAGCGGGTCAGGGCGGCGCCGTCGCGGATGTGGGCCTGACGCGAGCCCTCGATCTCGACCGGGTTCTTGCAGGCGCGCGGCAGGGCGCAGGGATCCACGCCGCGCACGACCGTCGCGCCGGCGGCTTCGAGCCGGTCGAAATACCAGGCCGAGGACTGGGCGGGGTCGATCAGCACCGCCTGGCCGGACAGGGCGTCGAGCGCCTGCGGCAGGGCCTCGGGCGTCTCCAGCGTGACGGCGTCGCCGAGCCAGGCGGGGAGCTCGTTGGTGACCTTGCGCGGATCGAGGAACAGCCGCGCCGTCCCGTCGGCGCGGACGATGGCCTGGGCCAGCGGCAGCGGTGTGCGGATGACATCGCCGCCGCGGATGTTGAACAGCCAGGCGATCGACGAGGGCGCGGTCAGGACGGCGGCGTCGGCGCCGGCGTCGGCGATGGCGTCGCCGATGCGGGCGCGTTTCGAGGCGCTGGTCTCGCCGGCGTAGCGGTCGTCGTGCGGGACCACGGGCGCGGCCGGCTGGTCGGGGCGTTCGTCGCCCCAGGCCAGGTCAATGGGGTTGGCCTCAACGGGCTTGAGCACCGCGCCGGCCTTTCGGGCCGCGCGCTGCAGCGAGGCCAGGGCGTCGGGGCTGTGCAGCCGCGGGTCATAGCCGATGGTCGCCCCCTTCGGCGCCGTCTCCAGCCAGGCGGCGAGGCCGTTGTTCTCGAGCGACAGGATGTCGAACAGGGCGGCGTCGACCTGGGCCCGGACCTGGACCGTGTAGCGGCCGTCGGCGAAGACCGCGGCGCGGTCGGTCAGCACGGCGCCGGCCCCGGCCGAGCCGGTGAAGCCCGTCAGCCAGGCGAGCCGGTCGTTGGCGGCGGGCAGATATTCGTTCTGGTGCTCGTCTTCGTGCGGGACCAGCAGGCCGTCGAGTCCCTGTTCGGCCATCTTCGCGCGGACGCGGGGGAGATGTCTGGCCCCGAAAGAGGGGTCGGTGGTTTCGTCGAAGGATTGGCGCATGGGGGGTTGATAGCCTTCGCGGAGGCGATTGGGGAGGGAGCAGGCACGACTCTTCGCCGCTTCGGATGAAGCGGTGTGGGGAGAGAGCGGGGCGGCCGGGCCTCGCCCGGTTGCGAATGTGTTTTACCGTTTCGACGAGACAGGCTGCCCCGCGCAGTCGTTTTCCACACGCCCTC
>CAZGPS010000014.1:0-24757 GCA_964527675.1 uncultured Brevundimonas sp.
ATTTCGCGTGCCTGCAACCCATGCCCAAAGGAGGCAGACATGACTGCTCAATCCATCGAAACCGTCGCGATTGAGGCGACCGAGGCGACCACGCCGCAGCACGGCGCGGAGCTCATCGTGCCGTTGAACCGGCTCAAGGCCTCGCCGAAGAATGCGAGGAAGACGCCGCACAGCCCGGCGACCATCGAGGCCTTCGCCGCCTCCATCAAGGTCAAGGGGGTGTTGCAGCCGCCCGTGGTCGAGGTCGAGCGGGACGGGGAGGGCGCGCCCACGGGGAACTACCTCGTCAGCATCGGCGAGGGTCGTCGGCAGGGGCTTCGGCTTCTGGCCAAGCGCAAGGCGATCAAGCGGACCCATCCGGTCCGGGTGATCGTGGACGCCGAAAACGACGCCCATGAGATCAGCCTCGACGAGAACATGACCCGCGAGGCCATGCACCCCGCCGACCAGTTCGAGGCCTTCCAGCGGCTGGCCGTGGAAAAGAGCTATGGGCCGGAGGAGATCGGCGCCCGGTTCGGGGTGTCGGCCCATGTGGTGCGCCAGCGGCTGCGGCTGGGATCGGCGGCGCCGGAGTTGATGGCGGCTTACAGGGCGGGGACGCTCGCGCTGGACCAGCTGACCGCCTTCTGCGTCAGCGAGGATCAGGACCGCCAGCGGCAGGTGCTGGAGCAGATCGGTCCCCATACCCCGGCCTACGCCATCCGTCGCGCCATGACCGAGGCCAAGGTTCGCGTCGATGACCGGCGGGTCCGCTTCGTCGGCGTCGAAGCCTATGAGGCCGAGGGCGGCGGAGTCCTGCGTGACTTGTTCACCGAGGACGGCGGCGGCTGGTTGGAGGACGTGGTCCTTCTGGACCGGCTGGTCAGCGACAAGCTGACCGGGCTGGCCGAGGAGGCGCGCGAGCGCGAGGGCTGGAAATGGGCCGAGGTCAGCATCGACTATCCGGATGTTTCGGCGTTCGGACGGGTCTATCCGGTGGCGGTCGAACGGTCCGAAGCGGACGCTGCCGAGATCACGGTTCTGTCCGAAGAATACGACCGTCTCGTCTCGGAGACGGACGCGGCGGAGATGCTGCCGCCCGAGGTGGACGCCCGGCTGGAGGAGATCGACAAGGCCTTGCAAGCCTTCGGCCCGGACTTCGACTACGTCGCCGAGGCCAAGGCCAAGGCCGGAGTCGTGGTGATGCTGGGCCATGACGGCCTCGCCCGGTTCGAGCGGGGTCTGGTTCGGGTGGAGGATGTGGTGGTGGAACCGCCGTTGGAAGACGGCGCCGCCGAGGACGGCGAGACGGGGACTGGACCGGACGCCGGTGGTGACGCGGTGGAGGCCGAAGATGTGGGGCCGTCGCTGTCGGATCGGCTGGTCATCGACCTGACAGCCCACAAGACCATGGGGCTGCGCGACGCGGTGCAGGCCGATATGGGGGCGGCGCTGGCGACGGTGGTCCACGCCCTGGCCTTGCAGGTCTTCTACCCGACCTACGGCGTCTGGACGCCGTTGCAGCTTCGGCTGACGGTCACCGGGCTGGAGCGGCTGGCGCCGGGGGTGGGGGGCGGTCCCGCCGGGCGCCGGGTCAGCGACCGGTGCGAGGCGTGGGGCGCGCGTCTGCCCGAGCGGGCCGAAGACCTCTGGGGCGTGGTGGAAGGTCTGCCGCCGTCGGAGCAACTGGACCTGATGGCCTGCTGCGCCGGGGTCGGCCTCTACGCCGTGCGCGATCCGCACGACCGGAGGCCGGGCGCCTTGGCGCAGGCCGAGACGCTGGCGACGGCGGTCGAGCTGGACATGACCGGGACGTGGACCGCGACCGCCGCCAGCTATTTCACCCGCGTGTCCAAGGCGCGGGTGCTGGAGGCGGTGACCGAGGCCGTCAACGCCGAGGAAGCGACCCGGATCACCGGGTTGAAGAAGGGCGACATGGCCGAGGCGGCGGAACGGCTGGTCGAGGCCAAGGGCTGGCTGCCTGCGGTGCTGCGCGTTGAGCCGCCCGAAACGGAAGGCGGAGACGGCGCGGATGCGCCGGTGACCGAGGACGGCTATTCGTTCGCGGCGGAGTGATCTGAGAAGCCAGAGGTAGGCCGCGCGTCCCTTGCGGGCGCGCGGCCGCTTTGTTTCGCGCCGCCCCGGCGCTCGCGCCCCCTGCGGAGGCGCTCGCGATGCGATGGCTGCATGGTTCCCGCCATGCGGTATGACGGTGGTCCGATGCGCGCAATGATTCTCGTTCTGGTTCTCCTCGCCGCCTGCACGCCGGCGGCGCCGACCGTCATGGGCCGGGCGTCCGTGATCGACGGCGACACCCTCGAAATCCACGACCAACGCATCCGGCTGTGGGGCGTGGACGCGCCGGAAGGGCGGCAGTCGTGCGACGCCGCCGACGGCGCGGTCTACGCCTGCGGCCGACTGTCGGCCAATCGGCTCGATCAACACCTTCAGGACAAGACGGTCGCCTGTTTCGAGGAGGACACGGACCGCTATGGCCGGATGGTCGCCCGCTGCGAGGTCGATGGCGAGGACGTGGGCGCATGGCTCGTGCGGCACGGCCATGCCGTTCGCTACGCCCGCTATGCCGGGACGGCCTACCTCGCCGAGGAGGCCGCCGCGAAGCAGGACGGCGCCGGCCTCTGGTCCGGGCGGTTCACCAACCCCGAAGACTGGCGCCGCGCGCAAAGCGGCGGGCGATGAAGCCTGGCCATTCTTGCGCTGCGGCGAGATCGAACTATCTCCCTGTATAGCCTTGGAACGTTGGGCGCCCATTCCTCACCGGAGGGTCGATCACCTACCTGCCTGCCTTCATCCTGACCTTCATTGTTCAGGTCCTTCTCCGCACCGCTACCGACGCAATTCTGCGCATCAAGGGAGGAACGACCATGACCAATCTGAACACCTGGACCAAGACCAAGCTTCGTAACGTTCCGCACTGTGCGGCCGAGATCGGCCTCAACTTCACGACTGCGGTGATCGCGACCATCGACGGCCCCGGCGGACAGCGCCGGGGCCGTTCTGTTTTCCCGGCGACAACGGCGACGGCGATTCACACCTGATGGGCTGCGGCCCGCGACCAAATCTGACGTATCGCGTCTTGAAACTGGTCTCCGCCGGAGAATCGGCAGGCTAGTGGACGCATGGCGCTCATCCTCGAACTCCCGGACCTGGCGGCCACGCCCGACGATGAGATGCAGCGGCTGTTCCCGTCCTTCGACGGACGCTGGAGCCAGCAGACGCATCAGCTGCTCGCTCAGCACGGGACGGCCCTGCTGAGCCTCAACGACAACTGGGCAGGCACCCCGCAGAACTGGTTCTGTCCGGTCTGCGGCCGGCACAAGCCCGAACTGGTCCGCCTCTCGGCTCAGAACGTCCTCCTGTGCCGGCTTCACCGGCACCACGACCATCTGCGCGACTGCGGCGAGAAGACCTTGCGCCGGGGTGTCCCCGTGCTCGACGACTCCGCCGCCCGGGCGATCCAGTTCAGCGCCGTCGCGGCCTGCAAGACCTCCGCTGAGCGCTTTCACGAGCGGCTGGTCTGCGAGGACTGCAACACTGCCGACGGGCGCGCCAAAGCGCTTTTGAAGGGGGTGGTCCACCCGGACTTCAGCTTCTCGCCGTCGGAGATCGCCCGGTTCATCGTTGTGACGCCGAACAGGCCTCACGAGGTCGACGAGGCGAAGGCGAGAGCGATCTGGGATCGCGTGGCCGACGATATCGGGGACCGGCTCGCCTTCATGGGACACCTCGCCGAGCGGGTGACGGCCGGACGCCATGTGCGGGAGGGCTCGAACTATCGACCCAATGAAACGCTCGCGCTGCTGGCCGACCTTACGAAGGCCCAGACTGAGCCATCGTCCAGCGTCTACAGTTTCAGGTATGAGTTCACGGCGAGATCAACCTGCGACGACGCGGCGGGAACCTCGTCCAAACCGAAGGCCCGACGCCGCTTGCGGCTTCCGACCGAGGCAGACCTGGCTACGTTCAACGCCACCCACCCTGCGGACTCCCAGTGGTGGGCGGGCGGCCCGGACTGGACATGCGCAGGCTGCGACCGGACCCGCTTCCAGATGTTGCGTATCTCCAACGCCGGCGAATGGACCGCCGGCGCCCATCGCCGTGCGGTGCAGATCGCCGAGGACCGACCGGAGGCCTTGCATTTCCGGCATGGCTGGTATGGCGCCGGACCGACCTACCGGGGCGAGGAGACCGCCTGGATATGCAAGGACTGCCGCCAGATCATCACGGACACCAAGACGGCCGGGACCGGTCTGACCGACGACTGCCTGACGCTCGAGGATCTTCGCGCGGTGCTGACCGACGTGCGGCCCCATGAACGTCCCGATTACGACAGGACAGCCGCCGCCTTGCGCGCGGCGGAGAGCGCCGACCATGTCGACGGCGTCGCCGATCTCCATGAGCACCGGACCCGGTGTGCTGGGCCCTCGCGGATCGACGGGCGCAGTTGCGCCGCGGCGGCCTCTCCGAAACGGACGCGCGCGATTGGCTCGTGTCCGAGGTGGACGACCATCACCTGGACGCCTCGGAGTATCCGGCTCTGCTCGATTGGCGGCTGGGCGAGGCGGCGGCCTTCGCGGCGGCCTATGACCGCTATCGCTGGCCGCCGAAACGCCAGGCGCCCGCACCAGCCGCCATCAACCCCGCTTCCTGCCTGAACCGGCGGCCCTCTACATCTTGAACGGGCCAGTCTCCGCAAAGCTGGAGGGGCGCACTCCGAGCGCCGCCGCCGTCTGCAGGCGGTGACGGCGGCAGTTCATGACCGGGTGGCCATTGAACTGGAGCCAGGCGCCGTCGCGACGCTCCACCCAGCCGGAGGCGAACAGGTCGCCGGTCAGGAAGCCCGCATTGGCCGCGCCGATCCATTGTTCGGCCTCGGGGCTGGGCCAGAGGGCGACATGGACGGTCAACTCGTCGAAGCCCGCGTCATCGACATGGGCGAGCCCGGGGATGCCGTCGATCTCGAACCGGTAAACAGCGCCATGCGCGCGCGTCTTCGGGGCGGTCTTCCAGCGGTCGTCGCCGGGCCGCACGGTGAACAGGCGTTGTTCGACGCCCGCGTTCACCGCCGCGATCATGGCGTTGCGCCACGCCCGGTCGCGCGCGTTGGCGTAAGGAATTTCGTCGCCGCGCAAGGCCTGGGTCCGGATGATGTCCGGATGGTCCGGGAAGGACAGCCAGTCGAACCAGATCGGATCATCGGCCAGGTCGGACATGGACGGATCGATCCGGCCGATACGGTCGATGAAGGCCTTGTCGTCCAGAAGGACGATGTGAGGATCGTGCGGATCCTGCTCGCGCACGTAAGCAAGCAGGGCGGCGTGGCTGCCGAACCCGCACGCCGAGGCGAGAGCCTCGGTGAGATGGGCCGAACGGGCGTCGGGATAGGCGTCGGCGAGCGCGCGCTTGGTGGCGCGCAGGGCGAATTCGGTGAGAGCGATAGCGGTCATGGGGGCCGTCCTTCAAATGATCGATGTTCGCCGGTTACCCATCGACCGTGATGAAGGTCGGAGCCGTCTGGTCTTCAAATGCCCGCTTTGACCCGGCGACAAGTCAGGCGAGGCTGCCTGCGGACAGCTTGCCTGAAATCCGATCCGGCTTCAAGGATCGGCGTGTAGTCAGCGCGGCTGACGCGGCCAGAACGGGGGCGAGAGATCGAATGATCTCAGGCTGCGTCACGATCAGGGCTTGCCATACGCGGACAGCCCGCGGACGACGAAGGGCCGTCCGTCAGCGACACTCAACTGTCAGGTGCCCGAGCTCGTGGACCGGCCTCAGCCGGTCCCGCACGGTCTCGCCATCCACGCCGCCAGTTACGCTGACGATGGCGGCGTGGGCTTCCGGGCCGATCCGCCAGACGTGCAGGTCGGTGATCCGGGCGTCGCCCGGTCCCTCCACGAACTCGCGGACCTCGGCCTCGATGGCCTTGTCCGTCGTGTCCAGCAGCACGGCGGCGGTGTCGCGCATCAGGGTCCATGACCAGCGAGCGATGACAATGGCGCCGACGATACCCATCAGCGGATCCAGCCAGACCCAGCCGAGATAGCGGCCCGCGACCAGGGCGACGATGGCCAGGACCGAGGTCAGGGCGTCGGCGAGGACATGGAAATAGGCGGAGCGCAGGTTGTTGTCCCGATGGCCGCCATGGCCCTCGTGGCCATGAGGGTGATCATCGTGATGATCATGCCCGTGGTGATGGCCATGATGACCATGGTGACCACCGCCGGCCAGCAGCAGGGCACTGACCAGATTGACCGCAAGGCCCAGGACGGCGACGAGCGTCGCCTGGCCGAAGGCGACCGACCGGGGATCGAGCAGGCGGACGACCGACTCGCCGGCGATGCCCAGCGCGACGATGCCCAGCACCAGCGCCGAGGCGAAGCCCGCCAGGTCGCCGACCTTGCCGGTCCCGAAGCTGAACCGGCGATTGGCTGAATGGCGCTTGGCGTAGGCATAGGCGCCGGCCGCTACCGCCAGGGCGCCGGCATGCGTCGCCATGTGGAAGCCGTCGGCCAGCAGGGCCATGGAGCCGTAGACCAGGCCGGCGATGATCTCGCCGACCATCATCACCGCCGTCAGGCCGACGACCCACAGCGTGCGCCGCGCGCTGTCGTCGTGCGACCGGCTGAGGAAGTTGTGGTCGTGGGTCAGATGGTCGGTGGCGGCCATGTCAGGGCTTACTTCGAATAGCGGCGGATGATGGCGATCAGTTCGTCGGCGCCGCTCTGACGATCTTCGTCGCTGAGTTCAGGGTGGGCGACGTGGTGGCGCAGGTGATCCTCGACCAGCTCCTCGAGCAGCCCGCCCATTGCGCCGCGGGCCGCCGCGACCTGCTGCAGGACCTGCGAACAGCCCGCCTCGGATTCGATCGCGCGTTCGATCGCGCCCAGTTGTCCCGCGATGCGCCGGACCCGGGCGACGAGCTTCTTCTTGTTGGTGATTGTGTGCGCCATGGATACTCCCCTAGAGTACCTGGCGGTTTGGCGCCACACCAGCGCGCGTTCCACTTGGACGCGAGGCTTGCCGTTAGAGCCGCCATCAGGGAGACTCCGGCGATGAAGAAGAGTCTCGATCATCTGCCGCTGCGGAAGCAGGCGGAACTGCGCCGCGTGGTCGAGGTGGTTCGCGAGTCGTTCGAGGAGGCGATCTCCACACGTCGCGCGGCGAGGCTGAAGAACGGCAAGATCCTCAAGATCATCCTGTACGGATCGTATGCGCGCGGCGACTGGGTGCATGATCCGGTCGGCCGCTACTTCTCGGACTTCGACCTGCTGATCGTCGTCAATCATGAGGACCTGACCGACGGCGAGTTCTGGCATGACGCCGAGAACCGCCTGATGCCTCTCGGGCCGGACATCCGGACGCCCGTCAGCCTCATCGTTCACGGCCTGGACGACGTGAACGAGCAACTGGATCGCGGGCGCTACTTCTTCGCGGACATCGTGCGGGAAGGCGTCGCCCTGCACGACACGCCGGGCGCTAAGCTACACAAGCCGGCGGACTTGAAAGCGGCCGTGGCGCTTGAAGAGGCCGAGCAGCACTTCGAAAAGTGGATGTCCAGCGCCGCAGGCGCTCAAAACGTTGCGCGGCTGTCCATTGAGACGAACCAGCCCAATTGGGCCGCCTTTATGCTCCACCAGACCGCCGAGCATCTTTACCACTGCATCCTGCTGGTGGTGACGCTCTACAGCGCCAAGGCCCACAACCTCGCCTTCCTGCGCAAGAAGGGCGAGGCGATCGACGCGCGTCTGGCTGAGGCCTGGCCGCGCGAGACCAAGTTCGAGCGGCGCTGCTTCGAGCTGCTGCGCGAAGCCTACGTCAAGGCGCGGTACTCCAAACACTACAAGATCAGCGCTGAAGAGTTGGCCTGGTTGACTGAACGGGTCGAGGTGTTGCGCGGCTTGGCGACCGCCGTATGCGAGGAGCGCCTGACCCAGCTACGCGACGAGGTCGTCAATGACCCTGCCGCGTGACCTGTTCGACTCACGCCTGTTGGCGACCATGGAGGCGGCGCGGCTCGCCGCCGAGCCGTTCGAGAGCATACGGCGCGAAACCGCATTGATGAGAGCGGCCGCAGGCTATGGCGCGACCGGCTTGGCGGCGCGCGAGAGTGCGATCGCCATGGCGGCGGCCGGAGCCTGGCCATCGTATGAGCGGATCGAGGGCCTGAGCGCCATCATGCGGGCGCAGGAGGAGTCGGACCGTCTCTATCGCGCCGCCTTCGCACCGGCCTTTGTCGATCGCGCCGAGCGCATCGCGCAACTGGCCGCAGGCTACGCCCTGCCCAGCGTGCTGGAGCAGTTCCGGACGCCGACAGACGACTTCGTCGATCGCATCCTGCGAATGTCGGACAGCGGTCTGGGCGTCGCCTCCATCGCTCTGTCGGAACGGCCGCAGATCGAGGCTTTCGCCCGGGCGTCGGCGATGGCCGATATGTTCGCCGAAAGCGACCGGCTGACGCGCAGCATGCGAGAAGCCGTCGGCGTCTTCTCAATCACGGACATGCCGCAGTTCGCCAACCTGGCCGGCTATCGCAACTTCCTCGACGCCGCCGGTCTGCGGCTTTCGCACTGGCCGCGACGGCGCCTGTTGACGATGGCCGAGAAGCGGCGCCGGCTGAAGGCGCGGCTCCAGGCCAACTCCGCCCCGCCGCATGTAAAGCGGGCCAAGACCTTGGTGCACCGATACGAGTTGACCCTCCGCGAAATCCTGGATGCGGTGATGGCTGAGACCTACGGTGAGGACTGGCCGGATGAGCGTCTGCCGCTGTGCGACTGCAAGGATTTGCTCGGGAAGTGGAAGAACCGGGGAGGCGAGGTTTTCGACCACGCCGACTACACCCACTACGCGCGGATCATGAGCCATCCGGAACATTTCCAGGCGATCTTCGAGGCCGGGTTCGACGATCCCACGGCGGTATTCGATCTTCTGAAACAGGCTGGAAAGCTGCGCGCCGCGTCGCATCATGCGCACCTGTTCACGCCCGACGATCTCAAGGCGCTGCGCCTGACGTGGAACCAGATCGAAACAGGATTGCTCGCGCTCACCCCGGACTTCGATCTCGAGTGGGCGGGCTAGAGGCTCACGGAACGCCTGCCGATCAGACGCGTGGCGTCGGCCGCTGCGCCCTACTCAGCCTTAGTGCAGCACTTCCCCGCCGACCGGATCGACCTGGCGCAACTGGCCCACCGCGTCCTGGACGAAGACCTCGACCCGCTCGCCCCTGTCGATCAGGGTTGTCGCTTTCACAAGCGCGGACTCGATGGCGTCGACGCTGAAGTCGAAATGCCCGGAGTTCTGACCGTCGCGCAGGACTCGCCAGTCGCCGCCGCCACCGTGAACTGGATGGTGTCAGGATGTGTCGCCAAGGGATTACTCCGTCCCTCGCCGTCCAGGAGCGCGGGCGGTCAGCCTTAACCTATCCGACTTCTCAGGGCAGGTTCAAATAGGTCCTGCGCCATCGGCTTGACGGGCCCCCTCCCATTGCCGAGATGACGAGATGGGCAAGTATGATCCGTTGGGCTATCTGCGGCGTCGGCATGAACCCGAAGTTCGCCTGACCTTTCGCGACATCGAACGGATCGTCGGCGGCATCCTGCCGAAGGCGTCGAACGATTCCCGTTGGTGGTCCCAAAGCGCAGGCGACGCCGACGACGCGCCGCAGAAACAGGCCTGGACCTCGGCGCATTTCGTGGCCGAGGTCGATCTGAAGAGAGAGAGGCTGTCCGATTCATCCGCACGGGTGAGTGAGAGGGTGAGGGAGCGCCGGTTCCCGAGACTCGGCAAAGGCATCAACTTGTCGATGCTTTTGCCGAGGCAGAATGTTAAACTGGCGATTATCACCGGGCCGACGCGGGCGCCCGGAAGATGGCGGCGACGTCGTCCAAGACCCGCTCCAGCCTGCGCCTTCGGCGCGGAAGGGAGCGCGTGTGATGTCGGACGATTCAAGAGCCGGAGCGGAATCCCCAGCGCCGACCGCCGGCGGAGAGCCTGCGCCCCCCCGAGATTTCATACGGAGCCCTGTTCGTTCGGTTTTTGGGCTTCGGCTCATGGCCTGGGGAGGACCCGTGGCGCAGATCGCCATGGTCCGCCGCGAACTGGTGGAGGAAGACCGCTGGATCTCCAGCGCACACTTCAACCGCTTGCTGGCGGTGATGCAGGTGCTGCCGGGGCCAGAGGCGCACGAGCTTTGCGTCCATCTGGGCATGCGGGCCAAGGGGCGCGTCGGCGGCATCCTGGCTGGCCTGGGCTTCATGCTGCCGGGGTTTTTGCTGATGCTGGCCCTGTCATGGGCCTATTTCGCCCTCGATATCGACGGCACGGCGCTGGGCGCCGTTTTCCTGGGCGTTCAGGCGGCCGTCATCGCCCTGATCGTCCGGGCCGTGCACCGGATCGGCGCGCATGTCCTGCGTGATGCCGCCCTCTGGATCATCGCCATCGTCTGCGGCCTGGCGGCCTACCTCGGCACGCCCTTCTGGATCACCTTGCCCGCGGCCGGACTCGTCTACGCCCTCTTGAAGCTGCGCCGCCCTGTTGCTGCGGCGCTGGTCGCGATCGTCGCGCTCGCGGGAGCCCTGATCCTCATGCTTGGGACTCCCGCCGCCGGGCCAGGCGCCGTCGAGGCCATCGCCGGGGACGGCGATGTGGCCCTTCTCGTCCTGTTCGCCTCCGGGCTGAAGGCCGGGCTGCTCACCTTCGGCGGCGCCTATACGGCCATCCCGTTCATCCGCAACGACGCCGTGGGGCGAGGCTGGATGACCGATGGACAGTTTCTCGACGGCCTGGCACTGTCGGGGGTGCTGCCCGCGCCGCTGATCATCTTCGCTACTTTCGTCGGTTATGTCGGCGGCGGGCCGATCGGCGCCGTGGTGATGACGGCCGGGGTGTTCCTGCCGGCGTTCGGCTTCTCCCTGGTCCTGTATGACCGCCTGGAGGCCGTTCTGGAGGACAGGCGGTTGCATGCGTTGCTGGAGGGCGTCGCCGCCGCCGTGGTGGGCCTGATCGCGGCGACCACCGTGGACCTCGCCTTGGCGACGAGCGAGCGCATATCCCCGTTGGTCATCGGCTTGGGGATTTTCGCCGCGTCGCTGGCGGTGCTCTACGTTTGGACCAGCAGGTTGAACATCGTGGCGGTGATCGCGGCGGCGGGGGTCGCCGGCGCCATTCTTCTCTGAGCCTAAGCATTGGGGGCGCGTGCCTAGAGCGAAGGCAGGATGTCGATCGCCGGAGGCCGCCCGTTGCCGGGTGACCGAGGCGCGGACAGGCCGGCTCTCCTGGCAGCGGGGCTCAGCCTTGTGCGGCCTCTCAATGGGCTTGATCTGACCGAAAGCCGGTCGTCTTCCGCAACCGGGCGGGGCGAGTTTCTTCCCCGGCCTGGCGGCCTCCTCGCGCAAGCCAAGAAACACGCCCCGTCCGGTCCTCCTCGTGCGCTGCGGGGTCTCTCTCGCCTGCGGCGCTCCGACCTGCGGGCCGCCCGTCTCCCGGTCCACCGATCGCCATCGAGGCCGCGGCAGGCGTGGCCCGAGATCAGCAAGGAGAGACGACCATGGCCACCATCGGCACCTTCACCCAGCAAGCGGACGGCGCCTACAGCGGTTCGATCAAGACCCTGACCCTCAACGTCAAGTCGGCCCAGCTGCGGGCCAACGAGAAGACCGACGAGAAGGCTCCCGACTTCCGCATCTTCTCCGGTCAGACCGAGTTCGGCGCCGCCTGGAAGAAGACGAGCCAGCAGAACCGCGACTACCTCTCGGTCAAGCTCGACGACCCCAGCTTCCCCGCTCCGATCTACGCCTCCCTGGTCGAGATCGACGGCGGGCACAGCCTGATCTGGTCCCGCTGACCGTGCCGCGGCGGCGCTGACGAAGCGCCGCCGCTTCTTCCGAGGGGACCGAGGGCGCGGCTAAGACGCCGCGAGTGTGTGTTCCGGGGTCGGAACAGGGTCCGCTCCCACTACACGGCGGATAAGCGAGCGCAGCAAATCAGCGAGCGCCACGAGGGTCTCGTCATCCTCGCGGCTCGAATAGGGTGAAACGAGATTCCCATGCATCACCGCGTTTCTGATCTTCTGCCAGGCCTTCATCTGGTCGCGGGTGATCACGCCCTGCGCGACCAAGGTCCGCAGCGCGACCGCCACCGTCACCTCCGCCGTGCGCTGGACCGCGCGGATGGCGGCCTCCTTCAGCGCATGGTTCCCCGACCAAGCTCGGATGTGACAGATCAGTGCGGTGCTCGCCTCCATGTCGATGTCGTCGCGCCGAGAGTTGCGCGGATAGAGCATGGTCACCAGCCCCTCGATGCTGCTGGCCAAGGTCATGGCCCAAACCCAGCGTGATCCCCGTACGGCTTGGATCACCTCTTCGTGGAAATGCGTCACGGGATTGGCCTCGAAATTTGGACCCTCGTCGGTGCGGGCGGTGGCGATATGGGCGAGCAGCTTGGCGTAGAGAGCCCAGAAGTCAGCCTTGTCTCGCTCGGCCCGACCGCCCATCCAAAGCGCCGTCCAGTCGGAATCCGGCGACCAGGACGGGCTTCGTCGGACGGACAGCATGGCGCTTCCTTCTTTGAAGATGCGGGCCACGAGCCGGGGGAAGATCAACTGCCCGAACAGAATCCGCAGCGGCTCGCCTAGCCAGTTCTCGGTATAGGTCAGGGGAAAGGCCTCGGAGGCGGGCGTCGAGATCGTCAGGGTGCTCGCGTGGCTGTCGAAGACGAAGGTTACCGTCTCGCCGAGAACCTCGAGCTCGTATCTCGGGACTGGCCGCCCAGCCTCCTGCGGAGTCGAAACGAACCGGGCGAGCATCAGGGACACGTGGTGATCCTTGGGAATGTCGAATCGCGCTTCGGTGGAGCCGGACGGCGACGGCTCTGTCTGCCCGTCACCGATAAGAGATTCTCCGACACCCTCGAACGACCAGCCCTCCGCCCCGGTGTCGATGCGCGGCACCGTCCAACCGCCGGAATACTCCTTGCCGTCTGCGTCTTCGAGCACGAGGCGAAATCGCTTCAGACCATCATACCGATTGTCCCGCTGCCGACGCATCTGCTCGATGACGTAACCCGGGTTCTCGGGGACGCCCACCAAGGTGTACTCGAACCGGGTGGGGGAGACGATCCGCAGCTCGCCCGAGCCCACTACGAGGTGAGGTTCGTGATCGCCCGCCATCAGCCACATGCGAGGGAAGGGGTGGGTCGCGGGGAATTCAGCAAAGCGGGAGAAGTCGTCGAGGAGCGACATGAAGAGGTGGACCTGCGGCGTACCAGATGGGACCGTGACGTGCCTGCAGGCGCGGACATTTGTCGAGTGCCCGCCCGGCTGGGGTGCCCCTCAGGGCGGCGGGCGAGCGGCCGTGGAACGGACGCCGAGGGGAGGGCGGGGAGCACCGGAGACCTACGGGGCGGAGGGGATCGCGGTCTAGGGCAGGATAGGCTTTGCGCCGGCAATGTCTGACAGACCCCAATTCCCATGGACCGCCTCACCCTTCGCCTTCCGCCCGATCTGGTCCGCCGCTTCGACGCCGCCGCGGCCGGCCGGGGCGGACGCTCGCGGTTTCTGCGCCGGCTTATGGAAGAGGCGGCCCAGGCCCCGCTGCCGGCGCCCGTTGCGGCGACGCCGGCGGGCCGGACGGGCAAGCTGACCTTGCGCCTCGCCGAGGCGGACCTGGCCCTGCTGGAGGCCGAGGCGGCGGTCCTGGGCCTGTCCCGCACCCAGTGGAGCGTCGCCCTGATCCGGCGCCGTCTGCAACGCCGGCCGCAGCTGACGCCGCCGGAGGCGGTCGCCTTCATCGAGGTGCAGCGTGAGCTGCGGCGGATCGGGGTCAACATCAACCAGATCGCCCGGGCGATGAACACCGCCGTGCTTGAGGGGACGGTGCTCGATCTGGAGGTGGCCCAGCTCGCCGCCTTCGGGGACGAAATCCGGGCGCACCTGACGGGCCTGCGGGCGGCCTTCGAGGGCAACCTCGCCTACTGGTCCGACGGAACATGAGCGACTTCCGGACTCCCATCGGATTCGAGGAGGCGCTGCGGCCCCCGGTCGACGTCCGGCGCGCCCGGGTGACGCCCGGCGTTCTCGGCCGGCGAGCGGCCGGGGAGGACGCCCGGGCCCAGTTGATGAGGGTCGCGCGGCGGGTTCCGGAGGTGATGGTCAAGATCACCGGCCGCACCCGCGACGGCGGTCATCTGCAGCGGCATCTGGATTACATCTCCCGCAACGGCAAGCTTGTGCTGGAGGGGCCTGACGGCGAACGGCTGGAGGGGCGGGCCGCCGTCCGCACCCTGGGGGAGGACTGGGCCGCCGAACGGGCGGTCGAGCCGGGACGTCGTCGCGACGCGCCCGTGTCCCTGTCGGTCGTCCTGAGCATGCCGGCCGGGACCGACCCCTTGCGCGTGCGCGACAGCGCCCGCGCCTTCGCGATGGCGAGCTTCGGCGATCGCTTTCCCTGGGTGTTCGCCCTGCACACCGACGACCGTCATCCCCACGTCCATCTGACAGTCCGCATGCTGGGGCGGGACGGCGAGCGGCTGAACCCGCGCAAGGCCGATCTTCAGGCCTGGCGGGAGGGGTTTGCCCGGGCCCTGCGCGCCAGAGGGGTCGAGGCCGAGGCGACGCCTCGCCGGGCACGCGGCGTCGTGAGGAAACCGGAGCGCATATCAGTGCGGAAGCTCAGGGAGCGCTATGTGAGCGGAGAGGGACCGATCCCGCGCGTCCTGGCCGGGGCTGCGGCCGAGGCGAGCCGGGCGGGAGATGATGCCGGGCCCTGGCGTGACGCCGTCCGCGAACGCCAGCTAGGGATCCGCCGCTCCCTCGTTGCGGAAGTGTTGAGACTGGGTCGATCAGAGAAGGCCGGCGATCGCGTCGCCGCGGAGGTCGTGGAGCGCTTCGTGCGGACCATGCCGGCCGTCGAAACGCAGCGGGATCGGATTGCGCGGCGGCTCGGTGGCAAGGAAACCGATGTGGACCATCGGTCGGAGCGACCTCGGCGCCGGTGAACCAGAGAGCGAGCATGGCGCCGCCGAGCGGCTGAGGGAGGGGAATGGTCGGGACAGGCGGAGGAGGTTGCTCATCGGTTGGACGTCTCCGGCTTTCGAGGAAATCCGAATGAACCAGCAGGCTCTCGCCAATCCCCGCGGGGTCCAGCCACGGCGGCCAACGCCCGTTCGGCGGATCTGAGGCCAGGCGGCGCGATCATGTACCGACGCTCCGTCCCGCGCATCCATGAGCGCGGCGTACCGGAGCGTTCTCCCGGCGGCCGCAGGCGAAGCGCGGGGGACGCGCGCCACCACGGGGGCTTCCGGCTTGGCGGACATCGGCCGGGTCAGGTCCTTTTGCAGGACCGGCAATTGGCATGCATCTCTCCCCGTAGCGATACGAGCGGCCAGGGAACGGAGCGGCGACGCGCCAATTGTGACTGGCGGTTGGTTGGAACGGCCCGTTCAGTTTGCTCGATGTCCTCCCAGGCCCCTTGTTCTGGTGCGCCGGGTCCTCCTTTTTGGAGTGTAGACTCCAGGCGCGAGGGTCCAAAATGATGCGGAAAACGACTGCCGCCTCAGGAAAAATCGACGTGATGGTCGGATGGTGCGGATCATCCATGAGGTTGAGCCGTTCGTGGATGTCGCGCCACCCGCGCCGTGCTCTCTCACCCGCAAGGATTTGGATGACCCGCTTAACCATCGTGCGTTGCGCACTGCCACTGGGATTCGCACTGCTCGTCGGCGCCTGTCAGACGACGCCTGTCGCCAATGCAGGGTTCCTGACCTCATACCAAGGGCTTCAGACCAAGGAGGGGACATTGAGGGTGGCGGTTCGAGATCGCCGCGACGAAGCGCTCGCGTCTCAGATCGACCATATCGTCATCGAACCGGCGCAGCTTGTCCCCGGCGCGGCCGGCGAAGGCTTGAGCGCCGAGGATGTCGCCAAAGTCTTGGGCGAGGTCGATCGGCAAGTCTGTTACGAACTGAGCGAGCGGTTCACGATCCGCTCCGGGGCGGACGCGGACACCTCCACGGTTCGTGTCGCGGTGACGCGCATCGCGCCTACGGAGCCCGTGTCCTCCGGTGCGGCGGCTGTAGTGAACGTCTTCATCCCAGGACCCGTGGGCGTACGCGCGCCGGGCTCGACAGGCGGCCTTGCCGCCGAGGCAGAGCTTCTTGCCGTTGATGGCCGCCAGGCTGCCGCGGTCGCCTTTGCGAGGTCGGCGAATGTGATCGGCATGGACACGCCATCCCTGTCTCGGGTCGGTGACGCGCTCCAGTTCGCCGAAGTGTTCGGGGATCAGGTCGGCGACAGTTTCGCGCCCGAAGACCGGCCGGTTCGGCCTATTCCTACGCCGGATCCCTGCGGCCGCTTCGGATCGCGAGACCGGCCCGCCGGTTTCCTGACCCGTCTTGTGACCGGCCTGTACGTGCCGGAGGCCGAAGGTGTCCGACCGCAGTGACCAGAGATCAGCTACGCGGCGGCATCAAATTTCCGTCGTCAGACGGCGTGACAAACGTCTGACTGCGACAGGCGACCGCTGTGGTTGTCCGCACGAGCGAAGTCCTCGCCGAAGCGCGGCAGCCGCTCAGACCAACGGCTGAAATCGTCGAGACGGTCGGGCTTGCCCACGAGGACAAGGCCGTGCGCGTTGCGTCCCAAGGCACAAACGCCGAGGCGCCTCGGATCAGTCTGTCCAACCGCCCTCCTGCACGGGGGCTTCATGCGTCAGGTCAGGTGCCGCTCGCCCACGCCCTGATCGTGCCGAATAGCTGGTCAGCCTGGGGTCGGAGCAGAGGATCGCTCCTGGCTTCCCTGAACGTCTGGTCTCCGGGCGTCGGCGAATCCGCCTGGCGCAGAAGACACCTCAAGCTTCACCCTCACGAGGTTGAGGCGGCCGGCGTGAGATCCAGGCGCAGCGAGCGGTTGATGCGGACGGCGTCGGGCTCGTGAACGCCGGCGGCGTCGGCGTAGGCGCGCCAGTCGCGGACGCGGCCGGCGATCGCCTGCACCATGCCGAGGGTCTTGCGGCGCTTGAAACCGCAGTGGGCGCCGAAGGCGACCAGGTCTTCGAGCGTGAAGCCGTCGCGCTTGCCGTTGAAGGTCATCTGGTGGGTGCTGGTCCAGGGGCCCGACGGATTGTAGGCGTAGCCGACGTCGAAGGCCGGGGAGAGCCGCCAGCCGCCGGAGCGGTCCATCAGGAAGGCGATGTTCTTCACGTGATCGTCCTGGTTGCGGATGAACAGGTTGAAGACGGCGCGGCGGAACTGCTGCTCGATATCGGCGGCCCCGAGGCCGAGCAGGCGGAGGGTCTCGACGGCCTGTTCGTAGCTGTAGGCGCCGGCGGCGTTGAAGTCGAAATGCCGGAGCGCGCCGAGGGACTGCATGTGCAGCTTGCGGCCGTCCGGCGTGCGGTCGAAGCGCCGGGTCATGAAATGGCTGCGCCCGCCCTCGTGGTGCAGGCGGCATTCGGCCATGTCGATGCCGACGTCGGCGGCCATCCTGGAGAAGGCGTATTCGATCAGGCCGAAACCCTGCGGATCGGCCAGCTCCCTGTCGCGGTTGTTGCTGACGCCGTCGAACTTCATCAGCCAGTAGGAGAAGCCTTCGCCCGCCGGGGCCTGGCCGGAGCGGAACTCGCCGGTCTCCTCGTTCCAGGCCAGCACAGCCTTGGCGCGGGCGCCGCCGGCGGAGGTGCCGACCCGCAGAATCTCCTCGAGGGTGTCGTGGTCGTCCTCGCCCGATAGCACGCCCTTCATGTCCTGGCGCATGGACAGGACCTGGTTGGCCAGATCGACCAGGGCCTCGATCTGCAGCCGGCGCGAGCGGCGGGCGGCCTTCATCAGGGTGGGATGGAACTCCAGCGCGCCCATGCCGCGGGCGCCGATGTAGCAGAGCCGTTCGACCGGGTTGAACGACCGGACGTCACGGCCCTGCCGGGCCAGCCAGGCGTCGATCAGGGCGTTTCCGTATTTGTCGGGCAGGGAGTCGGCCAGCAGGCCGGGCAGGCCCTTGAAGGCGTCGCGGGGCAGTTCGGGAAAGGCGTAGGGGGCCAGGCTCGGCGGCATCACCAGCGGGGAGACGGCGATGCGGCTGGCGACGAACTCGGGGACGTACTGGAACACCGCATGGTCGCGGTCCTCCAGCCAGCTGACCGCGCCGATGTCGCGGCCCCACAGGCGGATGGTGGCGTCGGTCACTGGTCGTCTTCCCAGGTCCAGGGCGTGGCGGGGCCCCCGGCGCCCGCGCCGCTGGCGCGCCGGCGTTCGCGCCCGGCGGCGATGCGCACCCGGTCGACCGGCCGGATGTCGGCGGGCGGGGCGAGGGCCTCCAGCCGGTCCCCCAGGCCGAGCGCTTCCAGCACCCGGATCAGGGTGTCGAGGGAGACGTTTTCTCCGGCCTCGAGCCGGCGCAGGGTGTTGAGGGCGACGCCAGCGTCGTCGGCGAGCTGGCGCTGGGTCAGGTTGCGGTTCAGCCGCTGCGCCGCCAGACGGTCGCCCAGTTGCTCCGCACGGGTCAGGAGGGTGGCTTCGGCGGTTGACATTCAAGAACCCTCATACGGGTGTTTGTCGGCAGTATGAGCTATTATCGCTAATGTATGGGTGCTTATGGTTTCGATCAAGAGAGAATATATAAAGGCCCATACATGGGTGATTCATGGCGTTAGGGATCATAAGCACCCAGTTATGGATATTTGCGGACCATCCCGAGCAACCCGCCCGTCAGCGTTTGCGGCGCCTGTCAGCATCCGGGCGGTCCCTTGTCGGCGACCGTTCGAGGTCCGGCGGCGGCCGGAACGCATGGCCGCGTTCGAGGTGGGCCGCGGCCCGCGCCCAGGCGCGTTCGAGCAGTCGCGTCCGCGCCGCCGGATCGGCGACCAGGGTCTGGACGGCCGCGGCGGCCAGCCGCATCCGGGCTTCGAGCGGCGGGGACGGGACGAACGGGCGCTCGGTGGGGCGTGGGCGATCGGGGTCCCGGGCGGTGGTCCGGGCCCCGCCCGCCTGGCGGTCCCGTTCGGTGGGGCGATAGCCCTGAACCGCGATGTCCATGGCCTGGGCCTGGACCCAGACCTCGCGGCGGAAGGCCGGATCGCCCTCGACGCGGACCTGAGTCCAGCCGCGATGGCGCGCGATCGTGAGCATGTCGGCGACGACGTCGGGATAGGCGCTGGCGGCCGTCAGGGCCCGGCCCGCGTCGCGGAAGGCCGGCGCGTCGGCGCGGTGGTCGCGAAAAAAGCGCTCGGCCCGGCCGCGGCCGTCGTGTTCGATCAGATAGCGGTCGAGGATCGACGGCGGCAGGTCGCCCTTGATGCGCGAGACCGTCGCGCGGTCCGGGCCGGCCGGCGTCAGCCGGCTTTCGGCGGGCGCGTCCCGTTCGGGTTTGTCGGATGAGGGCGCGGCGGCGGCCATCAGCGGTCACGCGTGGGATCGAGGGCCGGGGCGGGCGCGCGGACGCCCGCGTCGATCATCCGGTCCAGCCAGTCGCCCACCGCCGCCTCGTCGGCGCCCGGCGCCGGCGGGGGCGCCCCCTCCGCGGCGAAGGCGCGGGCGATGGCGTCGAACTCGAACATCGCAGTCTCGTCGGCGGCGGGGACGGGATCGACCGGCTCGGGGGTGGGCGGATCGACGCGCGGCGCGACGGGGACGAGCGGCGGTGGGCGGCGGCGGCGGACAAAGACGCGCTCGCGCCAGGAGACGATCTTGCGCCCCCGAGTCGGCGGCAGGCCGGCCTTGAGCACGATGAGGTCGCCGGGCGGCAGCTGCATCAGTTCCTGCGGCAGCATCAGGGCGCGGCGCTGGTCTGAGGCGGTGGTGCTGCGCCGCCCCGGGGCCAGGCCCGTGGGCCGGCTGCGGCTGCGGGCGCTGTAGGTGTAGAAGCCGAGCCGCTCGCTGAGGTCCTGGGCGACCTTGAGCTCCTTGGGGGCGAAGACGACCTCGACGCCGCAGTTGGTGAGGATTTCCTCGGCGACGTCGGGGCCATAGAGGGCGCGCAGCTGGGACGGGCTCTGGATCACCGGCAGCAGGCGCAGGCCGTAGCCGGCGACGAAGGAAAAGGCGTGGGCGAGGACCGGCGCGGGGCCGAGGCGGGCGAACTCGTCGAGCAGCACCAGCGCCGGCCGGTCGCCGGGGCCGGGAAGGGCGCGGCTGTTGAGATCGACGAGCTGCTGGAACAGCAGGCTGTAGAGCGGCGCGACCCGCTGCATATTGTCGGGGGCGGCCCCGAGATAGAGGGAGATCCCGCCGCGGCGCAGGGCGCGCAGGTCGAAGTCGCTGGCGGCGGTGGCGGCGTCCACCGCCGGGTTCAGCCACAGGCCCATGCGGGTGGTGATGGTCTGGCGCACCGAGGCGAAGGTGTTCTCGCCGGCGCTGCAGAAGTCGGTCAGGGCCGAGACGCAGGGGCCCGACAGCGGCCGGTCGGCGCGCCGCCGTTCGGCGATCAGGGCCGGAAACCGCGTGCGCGGATCGCCCCGGGTCAGCTGGCGGAAGATCTCGCCGAGGGTGAAGGGCAGGGCGGGGGTTTCGGCCACGAAGGCGCCGACGCCGATGAAGCCGATGCGGGCCGCTTCCGACCAGAAGGGGTCGGCGTGGTCATGGCCGGGGAAGAGCATCACCGCCATCCGCTGCAGTTCGTCGAGCACGATCTCGGGCCGGTCGCGCGCGACATGGCCGAGCGGGTTGTAGCGAGCCGTGCGGCCGTCGAGGGCCAGGGGGTCGAACATCAGCACCCTCTGGCCTGAGGCGGCGCGAAAGCCGGCCGTGGCCAGAAAGTTCTCGCGCTTGATGTCGAGCACGACGACCGAGCCGGGCCAGGCCAGCAGATTGGGGATGACCACGCCGACACCCTTGCCGGTGCGGGTCGGGGCGTAGACGATCACATGCTCGGGCCCGTCCGAGATCAGCAGGCCTCCCCCGGCGCGCCCCAGCACAACGCCCTGTCGCGCCCGCAGGCCGGCGCGGCGTTGCTCGCCCGCCGTCGACCAGCGCGCGGCGCCGTGCAGGGGGCGGCGGCGGTTGGCGATGCCGACGACGATGAGGATCAGCAGCAGCAGGCCATGCCCGGCCGCGCCGATGCGCAGCCAGCGGCGCACCAGCGGATCGTCGCGATAATACCAGAACCAGCCGGGGACGCGGGCCAGGTCGATATCCGCCTCCAGTCGGCCGAGGCCGGCGAGGGCGACGAGCGCGGTTCCCGAAAGCGCGATCGCCAGCAGGGCGGCGAAGGCGAGGGCGACGAGGGCGGCCCTAGCCGCGGGGCTGACGCTTGCGAGCCGGCTCATGCCAGACCTCCGTCATGCGGAACCGGCCGTCGATCTTCTTCATCTGCACCACCACGTCGACGAGCAGATGAAGCAGGGCGCGGATGTCCTCGCGCGGCAGGTCGCGTCCGCCCTCGGACTCGCGCACCAGCAGGGTGAGCTGCTCGAAGGCCAGGGCGGCGGAGTCCGCGTGCACCGTGGTGATCGAGCCCGGATGGCCGGAGTTGACGTTGCGCAGATAGAAGAAGGCCGTGCCGTCGCGCAGTTCCTGCAGCAGGATGCGGTCCGGCCGCATGCGCAGGGCGCTCTCCAGCAGCGCCTTGGGGCCGACCCGGGCCAGGCCCTGTCCCTCCTTCGAATAGAGCAGGTGGACGACATTGCGGTGGGGGACGGTCAGTTCGCGGGTGTCCTCTATGGTCAGCAGCCGCTCGTGGGCGGGGATCAGCTCGACCAGTCCCTTGGCGAAGGTGGTCTTGCCCGACCCCGTCGCCCCGGAGATCAGAATGTTGCGGCGGCCCTCGACGGCGAGGCGGAAGAATCCGGTCCAGTCGCCGGCGGCCCGGCGTTCGATCAGGGCGGCGTCCACATCGTCAACGCCGCCGACGTCGGCGGCGCGCGTGTCGGCGAACAGGCCGGCGGTCTCGAAGTCGCTGAGGCCCATGCGCCGGTGCGATGGCTTGCGGATCGTCAGGGACACGGTTCCGGCGGGCGCCGCGGGCGGCAGGACGATCTGGCAGCGGGCCTCGCCGGGCAGGACGGTGGAGCAGATCGGCCGTTCGGCGTCGACGTCCTGTTTGGTGTAGGCGGCGGCGGCGACCGCCAGGGTGCGCAGCCAGGGCTCGGTCAGCCCGGGCGTCTCGTGCCAGCGCCAGCCGCCGGCCTGTTCGACCCCGACCTCGCCCGGACGGTTGATCACCACTTCGGTCACGTCGTCCGGCTCGAGAAAAGGCCGCAAGGGGGCCAGATAGTGATCGAGGACCGATGTGTCGTCCATCACCGGGCCCGCAGCCGGTAGACCCCGGAGAAGTCGAGGTCCTGGGCGACGAAGATGGAGACCTCCGCGCCCTGGGCCTTGCGCAGGGTCGGCGGGATGCCGACCGAGTTCTGCAGCGCCACGGCGGCGGCGTCCGACGGGACGCGGGCGGTGGATTGAACGCCGCGGTCCTCGCCGGCGGCGGCCTGGACGCCGTCGTCGACGATCGACAGCAGCAGGGCCCCGCCGAAGCGGTCCCAGAAATGGGCGTCCACCGACCCGTCGAAGCCCGCGCGACCGAGGGCGTCGGCGGCGGGGGAGGCGAGGGAGACGGCGACGCCGCCGGGGGTGACGGCGCGGGTCCACAGCACGAACAGCCGTCCGCGGCCCGGCTCGAGCCCGCCGCGGTACTCGCCGAGCACCCGGCTGCCCCGCTCCATCAGGACGACGGCGCCGTTGTCGGACCAGACGTCGCTCGGCAGGACGCAGCTGACATAGCCGGGCGTGGCGCTATCCATTGCCGTCTGCAGCACGCACGGGACGCTGGTTCCGGCGGTCAGCAGCAGGTTGCGGTGGGGCAGGCGGCCGGCCTGGCTCAGGGCGATCGGGCTGACCCGGCGCAACTGGTCGAGCGAGGAGGGGTCCGCCACCCGATCGTCCGCCCGGGCCGGGGCTCGCGCGGGCCGCTCCGGCGTCGTGGACCCGGCCGGGCCGGGCCGACTGTAGGCCAGGACCGGTGCGCGGCGGGCGCTTTCGGCCAGCGCCTGGCGCTCGTCCGCGGGCGAAGGTCCGCCCGCCGGGACCGGGTCGGACGTTCGCGCGCCGTCCAGCGCGGGGATGCGGTCCGCTTCGTCGATCAACAGCGGCGCCGAGGGATCGGAGGCCGCCTCGCTCAGCAGCGGCGGATCCACGGGGCGGCGCGCCGGCTCGAACGGAGTCGACGGGCGCACCGGTTCGTCGGCGGACGCAGGGTCGCGGCGGCCGGCGTCGCCCCGGTCCCATGTGGCGAACAGGAAGACGCCGCAGCCCAGGGCCAGGGCGGCCAGGGCCGTCATCTTGCTGTGTCGCCCGCCGAGCCGACCGGCGATGGGCGAGACGCCCCGGTCCTGGACGGGCTCAGGACCGTCCGCACCCGGCGGCGGTTCGGACGGCGAAGGGTGTTCATGTGTCATGGCCGGTCTCCGGCGGGGGCGCGCTCGACGACGGGGGAGGCGGTGCCGGTCCCGACGGCCCGGCCCCGCCCGTCCCGGGCCTCGTTGAACAGGCACAGGACCGAACGGCCGCGGCGCAGGCGCAGGCCCCGGGGGACGCCGTGGATGACGACGAACTCGCCGCGGACGTCATAGGGGACGAGGCGCTCGCCGCCGTCCTCGCCGACCTCGAACAGAGCCGGCACGGCCTGGTTTCCGGGGAAACGCAGAACGGTGAAGCTGCCGTTGTCGCTGACCTCGGACGGCTGCAGGGCGGGATCGCCCTGGGCCGACCAGGCCAGATTGCGGGGGCCTTCGAGCGCGCCTCGCGCCAGTTCGAGTCCGATCAGCCGGGTTTCGGCGGCGCGGGCCGCCGCGGCGAGCGCCCCGGCGGCGGCCGTCTGGTCGTCGCCGGGATAGCGGAAGCGGATCTGCCAGGCGACGGGGCCGCGCGCGTCGGGGTCCCGGGCCTGGAGTTCGAAGGCGTAGTGGCGCGCCTCGCCATCGCGGTCGGTGACCACCAGCAGATTGGTGGCCGGGTGGCGTTCGCGCGGCTTCAGGAACAGGACCGAGCCCTCGGCCGCGACCTCCCAGGCCACGCTGTCTCCGATGGCGGCGTGACGGATCGTCTCCCGGGGCGAGAAGATGATCTGGGTCGCGGTGCGCCACGCCCCGGAGACCGGATAGACGGCGCCCGGCTCATAGGCGACCTCGCGGACGCGGGGATCGGTCGGCGCCTGGGCCAGAACGGGCGAGGCGACGGCGAGGAGGGCGGCGGCGAGGGCGGCGGCGGGAAATCTCATCGGATGACCTCCGGATCGGCGCGATAGGAGACCACCTGGAAGCCGAGCGGGTTTCTCAGCCGGTCGGCCTCGGTCATCGGCGCGCGGGTGTAAGAAAAGGCGATGGTGGCGATCCAGTCGCTCTCCACCGTCTGCCGGGCCTGGCGGACCGTGCGGCGGAAGCGGACGTTGGCGACCTCGTCATTGATGAAGCCGATGGCGCGGATGGCGATGACCGCCTCGCCGTCGGGACCGTAGAGGTTCTGCGGGCTCTGCGGATTGGAGCCTCGGTAGAGGTCGGCCCAGCGGCGCTGTTCGGCGGGGCCCGAAAGGATCGACACCAGGCGGAAGGCGTCCTCGGCGGCGGGATCGAGGTAGCCCTCGCGGGCCCTCACGTACTGGGCGAGGAAATATTTGCTGACGGCCTCGTCGTAGCGCGCCGGCCCATCCTCGCCGGACAGGCCCCGGACGACGTCGACCGCGCCGGTGGCCTGGTCGACGCGGATGACGAAGGGTTCGGTCGTCTTCAGCGGGGTCAGCAGGGCGACGGGGAGGGTGGCCGACGCCGCCAGGGCCGTGGCGGCG
>CAZGPS010000015.1:0-24343 GCA_964527675.1 uncultured Brevundimonas sp.
CCCGGCCCGATGCCGACCTTCACCGCGTCGGCGCCGGCGTCGATCAGGGCGCGGGCGGCGTCATAGGTGGCGACGTTTCCGGCGATGATCTGGATGCGGTTGGACTCGCGCTTGATCCGCTCGACCACCCGCGAGACCTGGATCGAATGACCGTGGGCGGTGTCGATGACGACCACGTCCACCCCGGCCTCGGCCAGGGCCATGGCCCGCTCATAACCCGCGTCGCCGACGGTCGAGGCGGCCCCGACCAGCAGCCGGCCCTGGTCATCCTTGGCGGCGTGGGGGTGGGCCTGGGCCTTCTCGATATCCTTCATCGTGATCAGGCCGGTGGCGCGATAGTCCTCATCGACGACGATGACCCGTTCGATCTTGCGATCCCTCAGCAGCGCCCGGGCCTCGTCGCGTCCGGCCCCCTCGCGCACCGTGACCAGATCGCCCGTGGTCATCAGCTCGATGGCCTTGCGGTTCGGATCGGTGTCGAACCGCATGTCGCGGTTGGTCAGGATGCCGACCAGCTTGCCCGTCTTCGGATCGACGACGGGGAAGCCGCTGATCTTCTTCTTGGCCACGATGGCGCGGACTTCGCCCAGCGTCGTTTGCGGCGTGATGGTCACCGGATTGATGACCATGCCGCTTTCGTAGCGTTTGACCTCGCGGACCTGATCGGCCTGTTCCTCGACCGTCATATTGCGGTGAAGCACGCCCAGGCCGCCGGCCTGGGCCATGGCGATGGCGAGCCGGCTTTCAGTGACCGTGTCCATGGCGGACGAGGTCAGCGGGATGTTCAGTCGGATGTCGCGGGTCAGCTTCGTCGAGACATCCGCATCCGCGGGCATGATCTCTGACGGGCCGGGTTCCAGCAAAACATCGTCGAAGGTGAGCCCTTCGCGTATCTCCATGAGGAGTCTCCGTTTTGCGGGCCGCGTATAGCGGTGAGCGGCAGGGAACCGCAAGGCCCGCCCGCCCTTATCCTCGCGATTAGAATAATTGCCTTGCCCTTGCGGCGCCGGGCCCACATCTGGAAATCCATGGTTCGTCTGTTGATCAGCACCGCCCGCCGCCTCGCGCTCAAGATCGCGAGCTATGGCGTGATGCACCTGGTAGTGGCGATCCTCGTCGCCTTCGCCATCACCCGCGACTGGCGCATGGCCCTGGCCGTGGGCGTGGTGGAGCCCTTCTTCCAGACCATCGCCTATTCCATCCATGATCGCGTGTGGCACCGGATCGAACGACGGCGGATGCTGTCCAACCTGGAGGAAGCGTCCGAGGCCTTCACCGCCCGCCTGCAGATCATGGCGCCCGAGGAACAATCGCGCGCCCACGGCCATCATGGGCACAGCCACGCCCTGCCGCGCTCGCTCAAGCAGGTGGCGGTCAAATCCATCACCTATGGCCTGATGCATTTTGTGGTGGCGGTGGCGGTCGCCTACGCCCTGACCCAGAACTGGCGCACGGCCTTGGCCATCGGCATCATCGAGCCGCTGGTGCAGACCGTCTTCTTCACCGTGCATGACCGGGTGTGGACCCGTATCGAGGCTCGCAAGGCGGCGCGGGCGGCGGACCTCGCCTCGGCCTAACGCTTGTTCATCGCCACGAGGAAGACCTCGGCGCTGTCCTTCCGGCTGGACTCCGGCTTGACGTATTTGACCGTCTCGAATTCCGACCTCAGCCGCGCCAGCACCCCGCCGGCGTCGCCGCCCTGGAAATTCTTCGACACGAAATGCCCGCCCGGCTTGAGCGTGCGAATGGCGAAGTCAGCGGCGATCTCGATCAGGGCGATGATCTTCAGGTGATCGGTCTGACGGTGGCCGACGGTGTTGTGGGCCATGTCCGACAGCACCAGGTCCGGCTGACCGCCCAGCAGCTCCATCATCTGCAGATCGACGCCCGGATGGGTGAAGTCGGCCTGGATCAGGGTCGCGCCGGGGATCGGCTCGATCGGCAGCAGGTCGACGCCCACCACCGAGGTCGCGCCGCGCTTCAGCGCCACCTGGATCCAGCCGCCGGGGGCCGCGCCCAGATCGATGACCCGGCTTCCCTGCCGGATCAGGTGAAACCGCTCGTCGATCTCCAGCAGTTTGAAGGCGGCGCGGCTGCGCCAGCCCTCGGCCCGCGCCCGCTCGGACCATTTGTCGGACAGTTGGCGCTTGATCCACTGCTGGCTGGACATCGACTTGGTGTCCGCGGTCTTCATCTTGGTGCCCATGCCGCGCCCGGAGGCCGTGCCGCCGGAGGGCGGACGGACCATGCGGCGGCGTTCGGGTTCGCCGGGCTTGGGCTTTTCTTCGTCACTCATCGCATCCACATAGCCCCCGGCGGGTTTGCGGGCTATGCACCCGCAACAATTCACAAGGAGCAGCCCCCGATGGCCGAAACCCTGACCTTCACCCTCGACACCGGCGACGGCGAAGCCCGCGACGTCGTCATCAAGTTGCGGCCCGACCTGGCCCCCGGCCACGTGGCCCGCATTACCGAGCTGGCGCAGGAGGGCTTCTACGACGGCGTCGTCTTCCACCGCGTTATCGCCGGCTTCATGGCCCAGGGCGGCGACCCGACCGGCACCGGCACCTCGGGCTCCAGCAAGCCCAACCTGAAGGCCGAGTTCTCGAAACAGCGCCACGCCCGCGGCGTCTGCTCGATGGCCCGCACCTCGGACCCCAACAGCGCCAACAGCCAGTTCTTCATCTGCCTCGACGACGCCTCCTTCCTCGACGGCCAGTACACCGTCTGGGGCGAGGTCATCGAAGGCATGGACAATGTCGACGCCCTGCCCAAGGGCGAACCGCCTCGCGCGCCGGGCAAGATCGTCAAGGCGACGGTCAGCTAGAGACGAGAAGGGCCGCTCGGGAGGGCGGCCTTTTTTTTTCATCCGGCCGCGCGGCCTGCGTCCGATAATGACGCAGGCGCATGCTTCACTGTCCCGAGCCCCGCCGGGCCTGGTCTTTGACACCGTCCATCACGCCCGATCGGATCGAAATGTCCGAAGTGTCCGAAAGTGTCCCACGAAATTTTCGCGGACATCGGACACTTTCGGGAGCGCTATTCGATTTCGACGACCTCGACCCGGGCCCCGTTGAGCACCAAGGCGATCTCGCCGCGCTTCAATTTCAGCGCGTCCTCGCCGAACAGCTGGCGCCGCCAGCCCTTCAGCGCATCGACATCGGCGTCGTCGTCGAGCGCGATCTTCTCCAGATCGGCGACATTGGCCAGCAGCTTGGTCGCCACCCCGGCGTTGTCGCTCTTGGCCTTCAGCAGCACCTTCAGCAGTTCGACCACCGACGGCGGCGCCGGCTGATTGTGCGACGGCCGCTCCAGCTTGGGCGCATGGGCCTCAGGATCGTCCAGCACCCGCTTCAGTTCGGCGCACAGCTCCAAGCCGAGGCGCGAGGCCCCGAACCCCTTGGGCACCGACCGCAGACGATTGAAGGCGTCCGGGTCGGTCGGCCCCTGGGCCGCGACCTCGTCGATCGCCTCGTCCTTGAGGATGCGCCCGCGCGGCTGGTCGCGCTCCTGCGCCGCCCGCTCGCGCCACACCGCCGTGGCCACGAAGGCGGCCAGGTACCTGGCCGAATATTTCTTGGGTTTCAGACGCTTCCACGCCTTTTCCGGGTCGGTGTCATAGAGCGCCGGATCGGTCAGATCCTCCATCTCGGCGGTGACCCAGTCGAGGCGGCCTTCCTTCTGCAGCCGGTCGCGCAGCTTCGGGAACAGGGCGGCGAGGTGAGTCACATCGCCGAGGGCGTAGACCAGCTGCGCATCCGACAGCGGCCGGCGGGCCCAGTCGGTGAAGCGGCTGCCCTTGTCGACCTCCTGACGCAGCATATGGCGCACCAGCGCCTCATACGAGACCTGGTCGCCGAAGCCGGCGGCCATGCCGGCCACCTGGGTGTCGAACATCGGCTTGGGCATGGCGCCCAGTTTGACGAAGATCTCCACGTCCTGCCGGGCGGCGTGGAAGACCT
Organism: uncultured Brevundimonas sp.; assembly: GCA_964527675.1. Taxonomy (GTDB): domain Bacteria; phylum Pseudomonadota; class Alphaproteobacteria; order Caulobacterales; family Caulobacteraceae; genus Brevundimonas. The sequence goes on from CAZGPS010000015.1 coordinate 3,963, forward strand.
TGAGAATCGATTCGTCGCGCAACAGGTCGAGGAAGGGCGACAGGTCGAGCCCATCGGCCATCGGATCGATGATGGCCGCGTCCGTGGCCGACGCCGCCTGGATCAGGCACAGGCGCGGCCAGTAGGTCGTCTCCCGCATGAACTCGGTGTCGACCGTGATGAAGGGCTGGTTCGAAAGCTTTGCGCAGAAATCGCGCAGCGCCTCGGTGGTGGTGATGGGCGTCATTCGGATGCTATAGCCCCGCGCAATGCGGTTATGGCAAGAGCCGCCGCACAAATCCGCCCACTGATTCAGGCCCGTGACCGATGAGCGACACCCCCGAAAGCCTTCGAAACGGCCTGACCTATGCCGATGCGGGGGTGGATATCGACGCCGGCGAGATGCTGGTCGACGCCATCAAGCCGCTGGCGAAATCGACCCGCCGGCCCGGCGCCGAGGCCTCGCTGGGGGGATTCGGGGCCCTGTTCGACCTCAAGGCGGCCGGATTCGAGGACCCGCTGATCGTCGCCACCACCGACGGCGTCGGCACCAAGCTGAAGATCGCCATCGAGACCGGGCGGCATGACGGGGTCGGGATCGATCTGGTCGCCATGTGCGTCAACGACCTGCTGGCCCAGGGCGCCGAGCCGCTGCTGTTCCTCGACTATTACGCCACCGGCAAGCTCGAGATCGACGCCGCCAAGCGGGTCGTCGCCGGCATCGCCGAGGGCTGCCGCCAGGCCGGCTGCGCCCTCGTCGGCGGCGAGACGGCTGAGATGCCGGGCATGTACGCCGGCGGCGATTACGACCTGGCCGGCTTCTCGCTCGGCGCCGTCGAACGCGGCCACGCCCTGCCGTACCTGGACCGTCAGACGGCGGGCGACGTCATCATCGGCCTCGCCTCGTCCGGGCCCCACTCCAACGGCTATTCGCTGATCCGCAAGGTGGTCGAGAAGTCCGGCCTGTCGTGGGGCGACGACGCCCCCTTCGCCCGTGACCGCACCCTCGCCCAGGCCCTGATGGAGCCGACCCGCATCTATGTGAAGCCGGTGCTGCCGCTGATGAAGGCCGGACTGATCAAGGGCGCAGCCCACATCACCGGCGGCGGCCTGATCGAGAATCCGCCGCGCTGCATCGCCGGGGGCCTGCACGCCGAGTTCGACTGGGACGCCATCCCCCTGCCCCAGGTCTTCCAGTGGCTGGGCGAGACCGGCGGCATTTCGGATCACGAACTGCGCCGCACCTTCAACTGCGGCGTCGGCTTCATCCTCGTCGTCGCGCCGGAGAATGCGGAGCGGGTGCTGGAAGCCCTGCTGAACGCCGGCGAGGTCGCCTTCGTCTGCGGCCAGCTGGCCGCAGACTGACCCGCGTGGCCGCCTCCCCGCGTCCCCGGACGGTCCGGGCCGGTTGATGAGCCGGTCGTCCGACCGCGCCCGCGTCGCCGTCCTGATCTCGGGCGCCGGATCCAACATGGCCGCGCTGATCGACGCCGCCGGCGCGGCGGGCTGCCCTTTCGAGATTGTGCTGGTGGCCTCAAACCGCCCCGAGGCCGGGGGCCTGGCGATCGCTCAGGCCAAGGGCGTTCCGGTCGCCGTCGTCGATCACCACCCCTTCGGCAAGGACCGCGAGGCGCACGAACGGGCGCTCGACGCCCTGCTGGCCGAACACCGGGTCGAGGTGGTCGCCCTCGCCGGCTATATGCGCCTGCTGACGCCCTGGCTGGTGCGCCGATGGGCCGGGCGACTGCTCAACATCCACCCCAGTCTGCTGCCGAAATACCCCGGTCTCGACACCCATGCCCGGGCATTGGCGGCAGGCGACGCCGAGGCCGGCTGCAGCGTCCATCTGGTCACGGAGGGCGTGGATGAAGGCCCGGTCCTAGCCCGGGCCGCCGTGCCGATTCTGGCTGACGACACCCCGGCGTCCCTTGCACAGCGGGTCCTGACGGCCGAGCATGTCCTGTACCCGGAGGCCTTGGCGGACTTCTGCCGGTCGCGGATGAGAAACTTGTAATCTGGCGACTTTCGTCGCGACAGGACCGCGGGGTTGAGTCAGGTTGCCCCGCACTTCAATAGGGGGGCTTCATGCTCAAACTTCGCCTCATGGCCTGTGCGGCCAGCGCCGTCCTTCTTCTCGCGGCCGGGGCCGCCGCGGCCCAGAGCTCTCCGCCGATCGTGGAGATTCCTTCGACAACCCAGGCCGAGATCGGCGAGTTCGGCTTCGACGTCGCCGGCATGGACACCACAGTGGCCCCGGGCGAAGACTTCAATCGCTTCGCCAGCGGCGCCTATCTGCGGGATACGCAGATCCCCGCCGACAAGACCTCCTTCGGCGTGTTCGACATGCTGTACGACCGCTCGCAGGACAATCTGAAAGCCCTGATCGAGGAAAGCGCGGCCAATCCGACCTCAAGTCCCGAAGCCGCTCGCATCGGCGCCTTCTACGCCAGCTTCATGGACGAAGCCGCGGTCAACGCCTTGGGCGCGAGCCCGCTGCAGGCCGACCTGGACGAGGTCCGCGCCGCAGTCACGCGAGAGGCGATCGCCGAACTGATGGGCCGAACGCAGTACGGCTTCGGATCGAGCCTGTTCGGCGGCGCGGTGTTCGAGGATCTCAAGGAACCGGACAAGAACAGCGCCTATATCGCCCAGGGCGGCCTCGGCCTGCCGGACCGCGACTACTACCTTGAAGCCGCATTCGCCGAGCAGAAGGCAGCCTATCAGGTTTATGTGGCCAAGGCGCTGGATCTGGGCGGCTGGCCGAACCCCGAACAGGCGGCGGCCGATATCGTCGCCTTCGAGACGCGGATCGCCGGCCATCACTGGACCCAGGTGGAGAGCCGGCAGCTGGAGAAGCTGTACAATCCGACCACGGTGGCGGAGCTGATCGCCACGGCCCCCGGCTTCGATTGGGCCGCCTGGGCGCGAGGCGCCGGGCTGGACAGCGCGCCGGTTCTGGTCGCCATGACCAACACGGCCTTCCCCGGAATGGCCGCCGTCTTCGCCGACACGCCGATCGGGACCCTGCAGTCGTGGCAGGCCTTCCACATCATCAACCAGGCCTCGCCCTACCTGTCGCAAGCCTTTGTCGACAACCGGTTCGACTTCTTCGGCAAGCTGCTGAATGGCCAGCCCGAGAACCGGCCGCGGTGGAAGCGCGGCGTGCAGCTCGTCGACGGCTCGCTGGGCGAGTCTCTGGGCAAGGAATACGTCGCCCGCCACTTCCCGAGCGAATCCAAAGCCCAGATGGAGACGCTCGTCGCCAATCTGCGCCGCGCCATGACCGCCCGCATCGAGGGGCTGGACTGGATGAGCCCCGAGACCCGTCAGCAGGCCCTCTACAAGATGAGCCGCTTCGGGGTGAAGATCGGCTACCCCGAGCAATGGCGCAGCTATGACGGTCTCAGGCTGGAGCCGGGCGATCTGTACGGCAACGTCGAGCGGTCGTCGGCCTTCGAGTGGAACTGGAACCTCGGCAAGGTGGGCAAGCCGGTCGATCCGCTGGAATGGGGCATGACGCCCCAGACGGTGAACGCCTACTACAATCCACCCCGCAACGAGATCGTCTTCCCGGCGGCGATCCTTCAGGCCCCGTTCTTCGATCCAAACGCCGACCCGGCAATCAACTACGGCGGCATCGGCGCCGTCATCGGCCACGAGATCACCCACGGCTTCGATGACCAGGGCCGCAAGGTCGACGGCGATGGCGTGCTGCGCGACTGGTGGACCGCCGAGGACGCGGCCAAGTTCGAGGAACGCGCCCGGGTTCTCGGGGCCCAGTACTCGGCCCTCAGCCCGTTCGAGGGCGCGACGGTCAATGGCGACCTGACCATGGGCGAGAACATCGCCGACCTGGGCGGCCTGCTGCTGGCTCTGGACGCCTATCACCTGTCCCTGGACGGGCAGCCGGCGCCGGTGATCAACGGCCTGACGGGCGACCAGCGGGTCTTCCTCGGCTGGGCCCAGGTCTGGCGCGAGAACATCCGCAACGAGACCCTGCTGCAGCGTCTCACCATCGACCCGCACTCGCCGGCCCGGTACCGCGCCGGCGCCACGGTGCGGAATATCGACGCCTGGTACGAAGCCTTCGGCGTCCAGCCCGGCGATGAACAGTATCTCGCCCCCGAGGCCCGCGCCCGCATCTGGTAGGCTCGCGCTCCGCGAACCGACGACGGCCCCGGCGATCGCTCGCCGGGGCCGTTTTCGTCAGACCCGCCCGGCCCGCGCCTCCGCCAGCCGCACCGCCACAGCCATCACCGCCACCGCCAGACAGGCCGGCCACAGCGCCAGAACGCCCCATCGCAGGAACACCACGGCCCCCAGGGCGCCGCCCGACGCCAGCCCCGCCCACAAGGCCATGAACGGCAGCCAGTCCCAACGCGGGCCGCCATGCAGGGCCGTGGCGATGCGTTGCCCCATCCGGACCAGGGTCCCCGTCATATAGGTCAGGCCGACGCCGACATCGCCCTGCCGCTGGAACACCGCATTCTCGACGCCCATGGCGAGCACCACCGCCACCATCCCCCATTCGCGCCAGCCGAGGGTGCACAGCCCCGCCCCGAGCAACAGCAGGCCGGCCTCGAGCGTCAGCACGGCGGATCTCCGCTCCTCGTCGAATCGCCGGGCTGTCGTCGCCCCCATCACCACCCCGACCACGAACAGGGCGATCAGGCCGAAGGCGATCCCCGCCTGCTCCCACTCGCCCAGGGCGAGCCCGACGCCCAGCCGGGTCGAGTTGCCGCTCATGAAGGAGACGAAGAAGCCGCCCAGCGTCATGAAGCCCACGGCGTCAACATAGCCGGCCACGGCGGACAGCGCCGCCGCCAGCATCACGCCCCGTCGTCCATAGTCCTTCACCCGACTCTCCCTGCCGGGCGTGAGCCTGACACGAAAACGGCCGGATCGTCACCGATCCGGCCGTCGTCCGTTCGAATGGCGTGAGCCGATCAGCCGACGATCTGGTCGTCGGTGAAGAACTGGGCGATCTCGATGCCGGCGTTCTCGATCGAGTCCGAGCCGTGGACCGAGTTCTCGCCGATCGACAGGGCGAATTGCTTGCGGATGGTGCCGTCGGCGGCGTCCTTGGGATTGGTGGCGCCCATGACTTCGCGGTATTTGGCGACGGCGTTGTCGCCTTCCAGCACCTGCACCACGACCGGCTCTGCGGTCATCTGGCCGACCAGCTCGCCGTAGAACGGGCGTTCGGCATGGACTTCATAGAATTTCTTCGCCTGGGCCTCGGTCAGCTTGACGCGGCGCTGGGCGACGATGCGCAGACCGGCGCCCTCGATCACGGCGTTGATCGCGCCGGTCAGGTTGCGGCGCGTGGCGTCGGGCTTGATGATCGAGAAGGTGCGTTCGGTCATGGAGGTGACTTCTTGTTGGGAGATTGAGGGTCGCGGGCTTATAGACGCGCCCTCCACTGTTTCCAAGGCGTCCCTAACGCTCACGGCGCGGCCGTTCGCTGCTTGAGGGACGAACAGAGTTTAGCGCCCGCCCATGCTCCAGATCACCGACCTGACCTTCAACGCCTGGGGCCGCAAATTCCTCGAGGACGCCTCCGTCTCCCTGCCGCCCGGCTCCAAGGTCGGGCTGGTGGGCCGCAACGGCATCGGCAAATCGACCCTGTTCAAGCTGATCCTCGGCGAACTGGCCGCCGGCGGCGACGAGATCAGCCTGCCCAAGACCGCCCGCATCGGCTCTGTCGACCAGGAACACCCCGCCACCCCCGTCAGCGTGCTGGAGACCATCCTCGAGGCCGATGTCGAACGCCACACCCTGCTGGGCCGGCTCGAAACGGCCGAGCCCGAGGAGATGGGCGAGATCTGGACCCGGCTGATCGAGATCGACGCCGACGCCGCCCCCGCCCGCGCCGCCGAAATCCTCGTCGGCCTCGGCTTCGACCAGGAAAACCAGCAGCGCCCGATGTCGGAATTCTCCGGCGGCTGGCGCATGCGCGTCGCCCTCGCCGCCGCCTTGTTCGCCGAGCCGGACATGCTGCTGCTCGACGAACCGACCAACTATCTCGACCTCGAGGGCGCCCTGTGGCTCGAGGCGCGGCTCAAGAAATACCCCCACACGGCCCTGATCATCTCCCACGACCGCGAGATGCTGAACGAGGTCTGCACCCACATCCTGCACCTCGCGAACCGGACGCTGGAGCTCTACACCGGCAACTACGACCAGTTCGAAAAGGCCCGCGCCGAAAAGGCCCGGCTGCAGATGTCGGCCAAGGCCAAGCAGGACGCCGAGCGCGCCCACCTCCAGGCCTTCGTCGACCGCTTCAAGGCCAAGGCCTCCAAGGCCGCCCAGGCCCAGTCGCGGATGAAGCGGCTGGCCAAGATGCAGCCGGTGGCCACGACCATCGAGGAGCGCGTCGCCCCCTTCATCCTGCCCTCCCCGCCGCGCCCCCTCGCCCCGCCCCTGATCCGGCTGGAACGGGCCAATGTCGGCTATGAGCCGGGCAAGCCGATCCTGCGCAATCTCAACCTGCGCATGGACCTCGACGACCGCATCGGCCTGCTGGGCGTCAACGGCGCCGGCAAGTCGACCTTCGCCAAGATGATCGCCGGCGCCCTCAACGTCTCCGAGGGCGAACTGCACCGCGACCGCAAGATGCGCGTCGGCTGGTTCCACCAGCACCAGATCGAGGCCATGGACCCGACCGACACGCCGCTGGAGATCATCCGCCGCGCCATGCCCGACGCCCCCGAGAGCGCCCGCCGCTCGAAACTGGCGCAATGGGGCCTCGGCTATGAGAAGCAGGAAACCACGGTCGCCAGCCTGTCCGGCGGCGAGCGCGCCCGCCTGCTGCTCAACCAGGTGGCCATGGACGCGCCGCACATCCTGATCCTCGACGAACCGACCAACCACCTCGACATCGACAGCCGCCGCGCCCTGCTCGACGCCCTGAACGACTATTCCGGCGCCGTCATCCTGATCACCCACGACCGTTCGCTGATGGAGATGGTCGCCGACCGCCTGTGGCTGGCCGCCGACGGCACGGTCAAGCCGTGGGACGGCGACATGGACGACTACGCCAAATTCGTCCTCGACCGGGCGAAGATGGCCGCGGTCAAGCCGAGCCAGATCAAGGACGAGACGGCCGCGCCCGTCCAGAACAGCGGCGGCGGCAAGAAGAAGAATGACAAGAAGTCGGGCCCCTCCCCCTCGACGCTGCGCCACGCCGTCAAGAAGGCCGAGGAGCGGATGGCCCAGCTGACCGCCGAGATCGCCCGCATCGACGACGACATGGCCAACGCCTCGGTCAGCAATCCCAAGGCTCTGGAGGGCTTGACCCGGGCGCGAGCCAAGACACAGTCCGACCTCGACGTCGCCGAGGCCGCCTGGGTCGCGGCGGAGGAAGCCCTCGCCGAGGTCAGCTGACATGAAACCCATCGCCTTCAGCCGCGAGGAAACCGTCGACATCACGGCGAAGCTGCGGGCGTATTTCCGCGACGAGCTGGAGACCGACCTCGCCGTCCTGCCCGCGGAACTGCTGCTGGATTTTCTCGGCCGCGAGATCGGGCCGTTCTTCTACAACCGCGGCCTCTATGACGCCCGGGCCGTGGTGACCGCCAAGGTCGAGGACATCGCCGAGGCCATCTACGGGCTCGAGCGCAACTAGGCCGCCAGGTTACAAAACCCTAATGTCGGCGGCTGCATCCAAAGCCGCCCGTCGTGGCATCCTGCAACCGACAGCGTGACGGTCACGCTCAGCGGGGTGGCGGAATGTCCAACAGCAAACTCTCTTCACGCCCGGGCCGGAGCGCCCGCGACCTGTTTCGGGATCATCGCCACCGAATGCGTCCTGCCCTCGCCGGCCTGACGGCCCTGGCCCTCTACGCCGCCCCCGCCCTCGCCCAGGACCCCGAGCGCATGGACCAGGTCGCGCGGGCCGCCCTTGAGGCGGAAGAGTTCTCCGGATCAGTGCTGGTGGCCCGCGACGGCGAGATCCTGTTTGATCGCGGCTATGGCCTCGCCAATCGGGAATGGAACATCGCCAATGACGGCGACACCAAATTCCGCCTCGGATCGGTGACCAAACAGTTCACCGCCGTCGCCGTCATGATTCTGCAGGAACGCGGTCTGGTCGACCTCGATGCGCCGGTGAAGACGTACCTGCCGGACGCGCCGGCGGCGTGGGACGCGGTGACCCCGCGCCACCTGCTCAGCCATACCTCCGGCATCCCCAACTTCACCGATTTCGACGACTACGAGGGATCGAGGACCCTGCCGGCCACGATCGACAGCCTGATCGCGCGCTTTCGCGACCACCCGCTGGAATTCCAGCCGGGCGAGGACTGGGACTATTCCAACTCCGGCTACATCCTGCTGACCGCCATCGTCGAAAAGGCCAGCGGCCAGTCCTTCGCTGACTTCGTCGCCGAAACCCTGTTCCAGCCCCTCGGCATGAGCGACAGCGGCTACGACAGCCACGCCGCCATCCTGCCGCGCCGCGCCTCGGGCTACAGCCCGACCGCCGAAGGGTTCGTCAACGCCGACTATATCGACATGAGCATCCCCCAAGGGGCCGGCGCCCTTTATTCCACTACCCGCGACCTGCTGAAGTGGGAGCAGGGCCTGTTCGGCGGCCGTCTGCTGCGGCCGGAGTCGCTCGCCCTCCTGACCACGCCCGTTCGCGACCAGTACGCCTTCGGCCTGTTCACGCGCGAGACCGGGGGGAACACGACCATCAGCCATTCGGGCGGGATCGAGGGCTTCAACACCCACCTGGCCTACGATCCGGCTCGCCGTATCACCGTGGTCGTCCTGGGCAACCTGAACGGTCCGGGACCGGACCAGGTGGCCGGCTCCCTTATGGCCCTGGCGCGCGGAGAGACCGTGACCTTGGCCAGCGAGCGGCAGGCGATCGCGGTCGCGCCCGAGGTGCTGCGGGCTTATGAGGGCGTCTATGAATTGGCCCCGACCTTCACCCTCACCATGTCGGTCGTCGACGGCCGGCTGATGACCCAGGCCACCGGCCAGGCCTCTTTCGAACTCCATGCCGAGGGCGCCGACGCCTTCTTCCTCCGCGAGGTCGACGCCCAGGTCACCTTCACCCGCGATGCCTCGGGCGCCGTCGACGGCCTGGTCCTGCATCAAGGCGGCCGGGACATGCCCGCGCCCAGGAAATAGCCGCCCGGGCGAAACCTGCGGAACCCCTTCCCCCTTGCGGGGGAAGGTGGCGCGCGGAGCGAGACGGATGGGGGGAGGCCGACCCTTGCCAGCTGACCTCCCCCCATGGCCGTCCACGATGACCGCGCCTACGCCTTCCGCGCGCCGCCAGCGCAAGGCGCCGACCACCGCCGAAAAGGCGCTGTGGTCGCTCGTTCGTGACCGCCAGCTTGCGAACCTCCGCTTTCGCCGTCAGATGCCCATCGGCCCCTGTATCGCCAACTGCTGTTGTCCTTCACCCAGGCTCGTGCTTGAGGCTGACGGCGGCGCCCATATGTTGCGAGAGGCCAAGATCAGGCGCGAGACGACTGGCTTCGCGCTCAAGGCTTCGTCATCCTGCGCTTTCCGGACGAGACGATTCTCGGGAAGCCGAACACCGTCCTCGATGAGATACGCGCTCATGCCGCCAAGACCGGGGAACACGCCCCCCATCCGACCCGCTCCGCGGGCCACCTTCCCCCGCAAGGGGAGAAGGAGATGACGACGCCTGCCAGCCCCGAAATCTGGTTCTACCATCTGGAGCGATCAACGCTCGACCAGGTCCTGCCTGGCCTGCTGGAGAAAACCCGCGAGCGGGGCTGGCGGGCGCTGGTCCGCGCCGTCGATGACCGTCTGCTCGACGAGATGGACGAGCGGCTGTGGACCTACCGGGACGACAGTTTTCTCGCCCACGGCCGGGCGACGGAACCCGAAGCGGCGCGTCAGCCCATTCTGTTGACGCAATCGGGTGAGAACCCGAACGGCGCTCAGGCGCTGTTCATCCTCGACGACGCAGAGCTTGGCGATACGAAAGGGTTCGATCGATGCTTCATCATCTTCGACGGCAGGAACGAGACGGCGGTGACCGCGGCCCGGGTGCGATGGAAGACGTTGAAGGACGCCGGGGCCAATCTCGCCTACTGGAAGCAATCGCCCGAGGGACGCTGGGAAAAAGCGGCCTGATCGCCCCGTCCATGCTGGCTCTGGCGGCGCTGTCGGCCTGCTCGACCCCGGCGTCGGACGCGCCCGCGTCCCGTGCCGTCGAGCGGGCTCAGATGAGCCAGCCGGTCGGGACCCGACCCGTCAATCCGACAGCCGATCTGTGTCGCGCCGGCGAGATGCAGTGGCTGGTCGGGAAACCGAAGACCGAAATCCCCGTTCCCGTGGACGTGGTCAATCGCCGGGTCACCTGCACCACCTGCCCGATCACCGAGGACTTTTCGCCCCATCGCCTGAACATCTTCTTCAACGACCAGACCGGCATCGTCGAACAGGTCCGATGCGGCTGAGCCAAGGGAAACGCCCGATGAAACTTCAAATTTTCGGCCTCGCCGCCGCCGGCCTTCTGGCCGCAGCCTGCGCCCCCGTCGAAACCGCGCCGGCGCCCATGCCGCCGCAGGACGGTCCGTCGCAGTGCCGCGCCGACCAGTATCAGCGCTTCATCGGCCGGAACCGGTCGGAGCTGCCGCCGCGACCGTCGAACGAGACCTGGCGCGTGACCTGCACCACCTGCCCGGTGACCATGGACTACAACCCCGGTCGCCTGAACGTCCTCTATGATGAGGCCAGCGGCGTGATCCGCGAGGTGAAATGCGGATGAGAGCCCTGATCCTCACGGCCGGCGCCCTGACGCTGGCCGCCTGCGCCCCGGTGACAGAGATTCCGTCGGAGCCGATCCCCCAGCGGTGCGACGCGGCGGCCGCGCGCTCGCTGATCGGTTCCCACGTCGGCGCCGTGACCTTCCCGGCCAACGCCAACGTCCGCGTGGTCTGCACCACCTGCCCGACGACCAAGGACCTGCGTCCCGACCGTCTCAACGTCCGCTTCGACGAGGCGACAGGCATCATCCGGAGCGTCGATTGCGGTTGATCCTCCCGCTCGCCGCCGCCTTGGCGCTCGCGGCCTGCGACGGGCGGACGCCCTCGCCTGCATCGGAGCCGGCCGCGCCGGCGCCGACCGATGCGTGCGGAGCCGCCGGGCGTCAGGACTGGATCGGACGGGCGCGGGCGGATCTGCCGGCTGCTCCGGACGGGGCTCTCTGGCGCGTGTTTGAGACGGGCCAGCCGGTCACCCACGATCTGCGTCCGGCGCGCCTGAACATCGAGATCGACCCCGACAGCCAGACCGTCGTCCGCCTCACCTGCGGCTGACGGCGCGTCCCTTGGGGGACTGCCGGCCGCCGCGGTCCGGCCGGCGGCCAAATCTTCGCGATTGTTCATAGCCGAACTGATCGAAATCGCCGGCTGGAATGGTCGTATCCGGCCCCGGGGGCTGGTCGAAATCGTCACTGCGGGAAAGCCCGGACGAACCCTTCTCTCGCGGACGAGAGAAGGGTTCGCGATAGCCTCAGGCCTCGTAGCTGTCGGCCACCATGCGATCCAGCGTCCGGACGCCCCAGCCCACCGCGCCGTCCGGCACGGTCGGGGACTTGCTGTCCTTGACCCAGGCCGTCGGGGCGATGTCGATGTGGGCCCACGGCACGCCATTGGTGAAGCGCTGCAGGAACAGGGCGGCGGTTATGGAGCCGCCGGCGCGGCCGTTTCCGGTGTTCTTCACATCGGCGATCGGGCTGTCGATGTGACGCTCGTAGGCGGGCGGGATCGGCATCCGCCAGGCGTTCTCGCCGACCTTGGGCGCGGCGGCGAGGAAGTTGTTCGCCAGTTCGTCCGAGTTCGAGAAGACCCCGGCGTATTCAAGCCCCAGGGCGACAATCATCGCCCCCGTGAGCGTGGCCAGATCCAGCATGAATCTCGGCTTGAACCGCTCCTGCGTGTACCAGAGGCAGTCGGCCAGAACGAGCCGCCCCTCGGCGTCGGTGTTCAGGATCTCGACCGACTGGCCCGACAGCGACATGACCACGTCGCCGGGACGCTGGGCGTTGCCGTCAGGCATGTTCTCGACCAGGCCCAGAACGCCGACGACATTGACCTTGGCCTTGCGGCCCGCCAGCGCGTGCATCAGACCGGCGACGGCGGCTGCGCCGCCCATGTCCCACTTCATCTCCTCCATGCCGTCCGACGGCTTGATCGAGATGCCGCCAGTGTCGAAGGTCACGCCCTTGCCGACGAAGGCGATCGGCTGGTCGCCCTTCCGGCCGCCGTTCCACTTCATGATGGCGACCTGGCTCTCGCGGCGGCTGCCTTGGCCGACCGCCAGAAGGGTGCGGAAACCGAGTTTCTCCAGCGCTTTCTCACCGAGGATCTCGACCTCGAGACCCAGTTCTTCCAGCGCCTTGACCCGGCGGGCGAACTCTTCCGGATACAGGATGTTGGCCGGCTCGCTGACCAGATCGCGTGAGAACTCAACGGCGGCGGCCACCGGCGACAGCCGGTCGTACGCGGCCTGGGCGGCCTTTACATCGGCGGCGACGACCTTGATCGTCCCGACCGACGGCGTCTTCTCGGGCTTCAGCGTAGTGCGGTATTTCTGGAAGCGATAGCTGGCCAGACGCGCCGCGAAGGCCGCACGGCCCGCCTGGTCGGCCGTCAGGCCGGACCCGTCGAGGGTCAACGATGTCGCGCCCGACAGCTTGACGGCCTGGTAGGCGGCGCCCGCCGCGGCTTCCAGCGCCAGATCGTCGAATTTCGCGGCTTCGCCTGCGCCCGTCAGCACGATCGTGCCCACATCGACGCCCGCCGGCGCCGCCACGACCAAGGTGCTGTTCGACCCGCCGGTGAAGCGGCTGGCGGTCATCGCCCGGGTCAGGGCGCCCGAGCACGCCGTATCAAGCCCCCCGCCCGCGCCATGCAGGACGCGTCCCTCGTGAACCAGGACGGCCAGCACCTCGGCTCCGCTGGCGGATGCGACGAACTCGATCTTCATGGGCTACTCCTGCCGGGATGAAACGCCCCGGTCGTACTTGCAATGGCGCACTCGGGCGACTGTCGCCGGTGCGTGGGGATGTGTATTAGAGGCGTTCCCGCCGCCGCCTGCAACGGGCGATTTCTCCGCTTATGACGCTGATTCAAGGCTATCTATTTCGCCAGATCGCCCGCCCTGTCGTCGGAGCGTGCGCCGCGCTGGCTGGAATTGGCATCCTGAGCCAGAGCCTCGATCAACTCGAGGTTATCGTCGAACGCGGTCAGAGCGTCTGGGTCATGATCAAGCTGACCCTGCTCGCGGTCCCGCAACTTCTGGCGGTGATCGTCCCGATCGGTCTGTTCGTCGGCGCCCTTGTCGCCCTGACCCGGCTGCAACGGGAACAGGAGCTGACCGCGGTGTTCGCCTCGGGGGTCACGCGCTGGCAGGCGATTCGGCCGGCGGTGAAGATCGCCACGATCGCGGGGGTCCTGACCTTTGTCATCACCACTACGGTGCAGCCCTGGGCCCAGCGACAGGCGCGGGCCGAGGCCTTCGCGGTGCGCACGGACCTCGCTGCGCTGCTGGTGGAGGAGGGTCGCTTCGTCCAGGGGCCGGAGGGTCTGACCGTCTACGTTCAGCAGATCGAGCAGAACGGCCTGCTGAAGAACATCTTCATCTACCAGGCCGAGGACGACCGGGTGACGACCTGGGACGCCGCCGAGGCCCGTTTCTCGCGCATCGACGGCGAGCCGATCCTGACGCTGATCGACGGCTCGTGGCAGCGCTATTCTAGCCGTGGCGTTCTCGAGCATCTGTCCTTCGGGCGGCAGGACGTTCCGCTTGGCCAGTACTCCGAGGTCACGGACACCGTCCGCTACAAGCCGTCGGACCTCTACCTTCCCCAGCTCCTTGATCCCTCACCTCAGGATCTCGGCCGCGTCGGGTCCGCCGGTGAACTCAGGGCGGAGGCGCATTCCCGGCTTTCGGCGCCGCTGTACGCCCTGCTGGCCATGGCCATGGCGCTGTCGGCCATTCTCGGCGGCCAGTTCAGCCGCACCGGCTACAGCCTGCGTATCGCCAGGGTCGCTGGCGCCTTCCTCGCCCTCCGGATCATCGGCTACGGCGTCGTCGCCGCCAGCGCCTGGAACGGCTGGCTGAACGTCTTCCAATACCTTCTGCCCCTGGCCGGAACGGCCATCGCCCTGCGTCTGCTGTTCCAGGCCCTGAAGCCCCGGCGCCGCGGCTCCTGGGACCCGCTCGAACGGCTGAAGGCGAGGTTCACATGAGCCCGAACTGGCTTCGACTGGGGCGGATCGAACGCTATGTGCTGGTCCAGCAGGCGCGCGCTCTCGCCATCGCCCTCGGCGTGATCGCCGCCCTGATCATGCTGATCGACTTCGTCGAGATCTCTCGCGGCGTCGGCTCGGATGTCGATCTGTCGGGTGTTCGCATTCTCGGCCTGATGCTGCTCAAGTCGCCGCAGGTCATCATCCAGTTGCTGCCCTTTGTCTTCCTGTTCGGCACCCTCGCCGCTTTCGTCGGCCTGAACCGTCGCAGCGAACTGATCGCCATGCGCGCGGCTGGCGTGTCGGCTTGGCGGTTTGTGCTGCCAGCCGCCGGCGCGGCCTTCCTGTTCGGCGTGATCACCGTCACGGCGCTCGGCCCGCTCGCCGCCTCGGCGGATGGTCTGTTCCAGCGAGAGCGGACCCGCCTGTCCGGTTCGACGCACGCGTCCGAAGCGGTCTGGATCCGCGAGGGCGACGACACGCGACAGATGGTCATCCGGGCCGAGCGGCAGGACCGGACCAATGCCCGCCTGATGGGCGTGACCTTCTTCATCTACGCCAATGACGGCGACGGGCGCCGCACCTTTCGCGAACGTATCGACGCCGAATCCGCCTCGCTGAGCGCGGGACGCTGGCGGCTGGTGGATGCGGTGGGCGCCCAGATCGGTCAGCGCGCGGTCCGCTACGAGACCCTCGACCTGCTCTCCAGCCTGGCGGACGACGAGGCGTTCGAACGGTTCGCACGACCGCAATCGACGCCGTTCTGGTCGCTGCCCGCCCAGATCGCCCGGGTCGAGGCTGCAGGCTTTTCGAGCACGGCATACCGGCTGCGCTTGCAACAGCTACTGGCCACACCATTGATGTTTGCGGCCATGTCGATCCTCGCCGCCGCCTTCTCGTTGCGTCTGATGCGACTGGGCGATTTGGCGCGGATGAGCCTTGCGGCGGTGGTGCTGGGCTTCGGCTTCTTCTTCGTCAACCAGGCCGCCTCGGCCTTCGGCTCGGCGGAGGTCATTCCACCGTGGCTGGCTGCGTGGCTCCCGCCCATGCTGACGGCGCTCGCCGCCTTCACCTTGCTGTTCTATACCGAAGACGGCTAAGCGGAGCCCCGCCCGTCGTCCCCCGCCGTCCACCGAGTGAGCCTGAATGCCGCGTGACCCTCGCGTCGAACCAGGAGCCCTGCGCCTCCGGCTACTGGCAGGCGCCGCTGCTGTAGCGCTGGCGGCATGGACCGGCGCAGCGCAAGCCCAGGAAGGCGCAAACGTGGCGCGGCCGATCGCCGGCGCCGACGGCCTCGCGCCCAATGGGGTTTATCTCGACGCCGAAACGGCCTCCCGCGAGGGCGACGTGATCTCCGCGACTGGAGGCGTCGAGAGGGTCCTCGCCCGCTTCCGCAACACCACGCTGCGGGCCGGGCGGCTGACCTACGATCTTGCTGACGGCGTGGCCACTGCCGATGACCGCGTCGAGTTCATCGATCCCGAGGGCACGGTCATCTTCGCCAGCCATCTGGAACTAGACCGCGACCTCAAGGCCGGGGTCGCGGTCGATTTCGCCACCCGCTTCCGCAACGGATCCAGCCTGATGGCGGCCACCGCGGTGCGTCGAAGCGAAAACGTCAATGAGCTAAACTACGCGCTCTTCACCCCCTGTCCGATTTGCGACGCGGAAGGCAATCCGAAGGAACCGAGCATCGCCATCCAGGCGGAGAAGGTGGTCCAGGACGAGGAGCTGCGCGCGGTGTTGTACCGCAATGCGGTCTTCCGGGTCGGCGGCGTGCCGGTTCTCTATCTGCCATGGTTCGCCCACCCGGATCCGACGGTCGAACGGGCGTCGGGCTTCCTCGTCCCCAACTCCAGCTACGACGAAGGCCGCGGCTTCAGCCTTGAGGTGCCTTATCTGCAGGTCGCCTCCCCGTCGGAGGACTGGCTGATCAGCCCCCAGGTCAACAGCCGGATCGCACCATTGTTGAACCTGCAATGGCGCCGCCGGTTCGCGGACGGGACCGTTGTGCTGCGTGGCGGCTATACCCACGAGCGAAACTTCGGCGACTTCGACCTGAACGACGACGGGGACGCCGAGAGCAACGTCAAGTTCGGCGAGCGCACCAGCCGCAGCTACTTCCTCGGCCATGGCCGATTCGACCCGCAGGGTCCGTGGCGCTGGGGGTTCACCGCCGAGCGGACTTCGGACAAGACGCTGTTCGACCGCTACGACGTCCGCGACCCTTATCAGGACAACGGGTTGTACTATGGCGACCAGCGCCGTCTGATCAGCCAGATCTACACCGAGCATCAGACCGAGCGGTCCTATGTCTCGGTTGCCGCCTTCACGCTGCAAAGCCTTCGGGTGGCCAGTTTTGACGCCGTCACGCCGGCGCTGAACATATTCGAGAACGATGGAGCCTTGCCGGTCGTGGCCCCGCTGGTCGAGGCGCGTTGGGAGCCACAGGGAGCCATTCTTGGCGGCCGCCTGCGGCTACGCGGCTCTGCGGTTTCGTTGTATCGCGACGACTACGTCGGCAGTCCGGTCCTGCGACCCGGAACAACGCCGCCAGGCGCGGTCTCCGGCCTGCCGGGCGTGGACAGCCGGCGGGTCTCGGCCCAGGCGGACTGGAGGCGCACGGTGATTTCGGCCGGCGGCGTCCGCTGGGAGCCGTTCGTCGACCTGCGCGCTGACCTGTACGCGATCGAGGATCTGCCGCCTTCGCTGGGGCTGGATGAGCAGGATATCCGTCGGGGCCGGGCCACCGCCGGCATCGAGGTCAGCTACCCGCTGATCCGCCAGTTCGGCGCCGCCGACATGATTCTGGAGCCGATGGCGCAACTATCTGTCTCGACGAGTTCCGACCTCGACTCCCGCATCCCCAACGAGGACAGCCAGACGGTGGAGCTGGACGAAAGCTCGCTGTTCCGGATCGATCGCTTCCCGGGATATGACCTGTACGAAGGCGGGCCTCGCCTCACCGCGGGCATGCGCTCGACATTGCGTTGGGACGAGGGCCGACAGGCGAGTCTCTTTGTCGGACGCAGCCTGCGGGCGGACGAGGAGTCCGCCTTCCTGGTGCCGGTTCCCGACGCGCCGAGCCAACTTTACGACCCGTCAGGCCTGGCGTCAGATACGTCATACTGGGTCGTCCAGGGCGATTTTTCCCCGTCGGATCGCATTCGCGGCTGGGGTCACGCCACATTCGATTCTGGCGGCGACGTCCGACTCGCGGAGATCGCCATTGACGGCCGGTGGGGAAGGCGGAACCTCGCCACGATCAGCTATATCCTCGACCGCTCGAACCCCATGGCCGGGCCGAATAACCGCAACTACGAATTCTTCCAGCTGGCCGGCCAGCAGTTCGTCTTCGGCAACTGGGGCGTCGCCTTCTCCGGCATCGCCGACCTCGAGCGCACCCCGAGACCGGGCCAGCCCAACCCAGGCTATCTGGTCCAGTCAGAAATCGGATTGTTGTTCGACGACGATTGTTTCCGTTTTGAACTGGGCTGGCGGCGCGACAATACCAGTGTCAGACCCTCAGGACCGTCCGAGGGCCCATACGTGCGCCTAACCCTCGCCACTTTCGGCGGTACAGGATATTGACGAGGCGACGGGCGCCTGTCGGCGTGCAAATTCGGCTGGGGCGCAGATCGCGAGAACCGGCCTCGAACCGACGGCGCCGCTTGAGGAACCAGGACTGACATGCGTTTTCAGCGTTATTTGACGGGCGTGGCGATCGCCGCCCTCCTGGCCGGAGGGGCCGTGGCCCAGACGGCGCCGCAGCAGCCGACTGCTGCTGGTGCGCTGAACCCGGCCGCAGAACAGGCCCCCCCGGCCGCCGCGCCGGCAGCCCCGCAGTTTCAGCTGGCTGATGGCGTACTCGTCACCGTCAACGACAGCATCATAACCGGCTACGATCTGCGCCAACGTATGCTGCTGCTGATCGCCATGACCCAGGTGCAGCCGACGCCGGAGAATATTCCCGCCATCCAGCAGGAGGCGATGAACGCCCTCATTGATGAGCGGCTTCAGTCCCAGGAATTAGCCAGCTACAAAGACCTCAGGGTCAGCGACGAAGAGGTAGACGAAGAAATCACGGCCATGGCCCAGGAGGTCGGCGCCAATCCGCAGACCTACCTCTCGTTCCTCGAATCCGGGGGCATCCGGCCCCAGACCCTTCGCGAGCAGCTCCGCACACAGATTGGCTGGCAACGCCTTGTCGGCGGACGCTTCCAGAGCCGCGCCCGGGTTAGCAAGGGAGCCGTCGACGCGGCCTTGCGCCAGATCACCGAGGCCGCGACCAAGAAACAGTATCTGATCGGCGAAATCTACATTGAGGCCGCCCGGGTCGGCGGGCAGCAGGCGGCGTTGAACGGCGCCAACCAGTTGGTCCAGCAGATGGTCCAGGGCGCTCCCTTCCAGGCGGTGGCCCAGCAGTTCTCATCCGCACCGTCAGCCGCTCGCGGCGGCGACGCCGGCTGGGTGGTCGCAGGCACGATCAACCCGACGCTTCAGGCGGCAATGGAACAGCTTGAAGTCGGACAACTTTCGAGGCCCATTCCGGTGGAGGGGGGGGTTTATATCGTTTATATGCGGGACAAGCGGGATGGGGCGGCGGCGAGCCTGGTGCAGCTGAAGCAGGTGATGGTCCAGCTGCCCGAGACCGCCAGCGAGGCCGAGGTGGCGGCGGCGGCGCAGCGGCTGGAGGCCCTGCGGCCGCAGCTGACCTGCGAGACCATGCTGCAGCGCGCGACCTCGGAGCAGGGTCTGCTGGGCGCGGATCTGGGCGAGGCCGATGTGCAGAACCTGGCCCCGCAGTTCCAGCAGGTGGCCCGCTCGGCCGAGGTCGGCTCGATCAGCACCCCGGTCCGCACGCCGCTTGGCCTGCATCTGCTGGGCGTCTGCGGCCGCCGCGTCGGCGGGGCCGAGGCCCCCGACGAGGCCGCCGTCGAGGGCCGGCTGTTCCGCCAGAACCTCGCCACCCTGGCCCGGCGCTATATGCGCGACCTGCGGGCCGACGCCCTGATCGAGTACAAGGAGTGACGGCCGGCCCGCCGCTGGCCCTGACCATGGGCGAGCCGGCGGGCGTGGGGCCCGAGATCATCGGCCTCGCCTGGCGGGCGCTGAAGGACGCGGACGGCCCCGCCTTCGTCGTCGTCGGCGACGCCGCCCTGATGCGGGCGCAGGGCGTTCCGGTCCAGACGGTCACGACCCCGGACGAGGCCGTCGCCCTGTTCCATCGCGCCGTGCCGGTGCTGGACGTCCCCCTGCCCGCCCCGGTCGAGCCCGGCCGGCCCGACCCCGCCAACGCCGGCGCCGTGGCCGACTGGATCGAACAGGCCGTCGGCCTGGCCATGGCCGGCGAGGTCGCCGGCCTGGTGACCGCCCCGATCGCCAAGGCCCCGCTGTACGCCGCCGGTTTCCGCTTTCCCGGGCACACGGAGTTCATCGCCGAACTGACCGCCGACGCGCCCTGCGCCGGCACGCGCGGGCCGGTGATGATGCTGACGGCGAAGGACCTGCGCGCCTGTCTGGTGACCATCCACGCGCCGCTGGCGGAGGTTCCCGAACTGGTCACCGCCGAACGCGTCATGCGCACGGCCCGGGTGGTCCATGAGGCGATGCAGCGCGACTTCGGCCTCGCCCGCCCGCGGCTGGCGCTGGCGGCCCTTAACCCGCACGCCGGCGAGAGCGGCGCCCTGGGGCTGGAGGAGATCGAGGTGCTGGCGCGCGCGGCGGCCGCGCTGCGCCGCGAGGGGGTCACCATCGCCGACCCCCGGGCCGCCGACACCCTGTGCCACGACGAGGCGCGGGCCGGCTATGACGCCGTCCTGTGCCTGTATCACGACCAGGCGCTGATCCCGGTCAAGACGCTGGACTTCTGGGGCGGGGTCAATGCGACCCTGGGCCTGCCGGTGGTGCGCACCTCGCCCGACCACGGGACGGGGTTCGACATCGCCGGCAAGGGCGTGGCGCGGGCGGACAGCCTGATCGCGGCGATCCGGCTGGCGGGGGAGATGGCGGCGGCACGGGCGGCGCTCTGATCCTTCTCCCCTCGGGGGAGAAGGTGGGCCGGAGGCCCGGATGAGGGGGATGTTTGAGGTGGGCGGGGCGGCGGCCGGGTCCGGAGCCGGCTTTCCCCTCATCCGGCCCTACCGGGCCACCTTCTCC
>CAZGPS010000016.1:0-24054 GCA_964527675.1 uncultured Brevundimonas sp.
GGGTTAGCCGGCTCCGGACCGGCTGCCGGACGACCTGCCTCAACCATCCCCCTCATCCGGCCCGGCCGGGCCACCCTCTCCCCCCAGGGGAGAAGGGCGCACGAAAGCCTCCCCATGCACACCCGTCGACCCGCCTTCCGCCACCGCCGCCGCCGCTTCATCCGCGCCCTCCAGCTTGTCCGGCTCGAAGGGCTGGAGAGCGGCGCCTACCAACCCCTGAGCGACCGCGAGCGCATGTATCTGGAACTGCGCCGTCGGGGGCGGGCTCCCGACATCGAGGACTTCATCCTCTCCGAAGACCTTCTGCTTCTGGAGCGCTTCACCTGCGGCCTCTCCGGGGTGGACGAGGGCGGTGACGATGCAGACGGCGCCGCACCGCAAAAATCCCCCTCGACTTCCCCCGGGTCATCACGGAATGTTACAGCTGCCCCGAAGGAGACGCCCATGCCGATGACGCCGCGCGCCGGACTGCAGGTCGCCGAAGACCTCGCCGCCTTCATCGAGACCGAGGTCCTGCCCGGCCTCGACCTCACGGCGGATCGCGTCTGGACCGGCGCCGCCGCCGTCTTCGCCCGCTTCGCGCCGGAGAACCGCCGCCTGCTCGCCGTCCGCGACGACCTCCAGGCCCGCATCGACGCCTGGCACACGGCGCGCCGCGGCCAGCCCCACGATCCCGCCGCCACGGCCGCCTTCCTGCGCCAGATCGGCTACCTCGTCGACGAGCCCGCCCCCTTCGCCATCGGCACGCGCAACGTCGACGCCGAGGTCGCCACCCTCGCCGGTCCGCAGCTGGTCGTGCCCATCCTCAACGCCCGCTTCGTGCTCAACGCCGCCAACGCCCGCTGGGGCAGTCTCTATGACGCCCTCTACGGCACGGACGCGCTCGGCGACCTGCCGCAGGCCGGCGGCTACGACCCCGAACGCGGCGCCCGCGTCGTCGCCCGGGCGAAAGCCTTCCTCGACGCCGCCGTCCCGCTCGCCGACGGCTCATGGGCCGATCTGTCCGACGCCGCCGCCATCGCCCTGCGCGACCCGGCCCAATACGTCGGCCGCACCGACCGCTCGCGCTTGTTCCGCCACAACGGCCTGCACATCGAGGTGGTCCTCGACCCCGACCACCCGATCGGCCGCGACGACCCGGCCGGCGTTTCGGACGTGGTCCTCGAGGCCGCCCTGTCGACCATCGTCGATCTCGAGGACTCGGTCGCCGCCGTCGACGCCGCCGACAAGACCGCCGCCTACCGCAACTGGCTGGGCCTGATGAAGGGCGACCTCGTCGAGACCTTCACCAAGGGCGGCGAACGCCTGACCCGCGCCCTCGCCCCCGACCGCGAATTCACCGCCCCAGACGGCGCCGCCGTCACCCTGCCGGGCCGGTCGCTGCTGTTCGTTCGCAACGTCGGCCACCTGATGACCACCCCGGCCATCCGGCTGCCCGACGGCTCTGAGGCGCCCGAAGGCATCCTCGACGCCATCGTCACCAGCCTGATCGCGATGCACGACCTGAAAGGGCAGGGGCGGTTCCGCAACAGCCGCGCCGGTTCGATCTATATCGTCAAGCCCAAGATGCACGGCCCGGAAGAGTGCGCCTTCACCGACGCCCTGTTCGACGCCGTCGAGGACGCGCTCGGCCTCGCCCGCCACACCATCAAGGTCGGCGTCATGGACGAGGAGCGCCGCACCTCGGCCAACCTCGCCGCCTGCATCCACGCGGTGAAGGACCGGATCGTCTTCATCAACACCGGCTTCCTCGACCGCACCGGCGACGAAATCCACACGGCGATGCAGGCCGGGCCGGTGGTGCGCAAGGGCGACATCAAATCCTCCGCCTGGATCGCCGCCTACGAAGCCCGCAACGTCTCGATCGGCCTCGCCTGCGGCCTCGACGGCAAGGCCCAGATCGGCAAGGGCATGTGGGCCGCGCCCGACCGCATGGCCGAGATGCTGGAGCAGAAGGCGGCCCATCCGAAGACCGGCGCCAACACCGCCTGGGTCCCGTCGCCGACCGCCGCGACCCTGCACGCGCTCCACTATCACCAGACCGACGTCTTCGCCCTGCGCGCCGACATCGCCGCCCGCCCGGTCCCCGGCCTCGACGCCCTGCTGACCCCGCCGCTGGCGTCCGGCCGGAACTGGTCAGAGCAGGAGATCGCCGACGAACTCGACAACAACGCCCAGGGCCTGCTTGGCTATGTCGTCCGCTGGATCGACCAGGGCGTCGGCTGTTCCAAGGTGCCCGACATTCACGACGTCGGCCTGATGGAGGACCGCGCCACCCTGCGCATCTCCTCCCAGCACATGGCCAACTGGCTGCTGCACGGCGTCTGCACCCCCGAACAGATCGACGCCGCCTTGCTGCGCATGGCCGCCAAGGTCGACGCCCAGAACGCCGCCGATCCGCTGTATCAGCCCATGGCGCCTGACCCCTCGGCCAGCCTCGCCTTCCAGGCCGCCCGCGCCCTCGTCTTCGAGGGAACGACCCAGCCCAACGGCTACACCGAGCCCCTGCTCCACGCCTTCCGCCGCCGCGCCAAGGGCGGCTGACCACCCCGTCTGACGAACGCTGGTTGACAGCCTCATACAGTATGCGGCATACACTGTATGGCACACACTATGTGACGGACAGGGAAGCGGCATGAGCGTCGATCCGGATCTCTTCGAATCCATGCGGCTCGAGCTGCGCCGCGGCTCGCTGGTGCTGGCCGTGCTCGCCTGCCTGCGGACCGAACGCTACGGCTACACCCTGCGTCAGGCCCTCGCCGCCGACGGGCTGGAGATGGAGGAATCCACCCTCTACCCGCTGCTGCGCCGGCTCGAGAGCCAGGGCCTGCTCGATAGCGAATGGCGCGAGGAGGAGAAGCGGAAGAAGCGCTTCTACGTCCTGTCCGCCGCCGGAACCGACATGCTCGCCGCGCTGGCCGCCGAATGGCGGGGCATCAACGCCTCGCTCGACAAGATTCTCTGAAACCGGGGCTGAAGGGGAAAACCGCCATGGACCTGATCGATCGCTATCTCAACGCCGTCGCCGCCCAGCTGGGTCAGGACGAACGCGCCGACATCGTCGCCGAACTGCGCGACCTGATCCTCAGCCGCTTCGAGGCGAAGGAGGAGGAACTGGGCCGCCCGCTCACCGACGACGAGAAGGAGGCCATCCTGCACGAGATCGGCCATCCGCTGCTCGTCGCCGCCCGATATCGCAAGGGCCCCGACGCCCTGATCGGGCCCGGGCTCTTCCCCTACTGGCTGTTCGCGGTGAAGGCCGGCCTGCTGCTCATGGCGGCGGTGCAGGCCATCGTCCTCTTCGTCAACCTGGTCAGCGGTCCCGCCGACGCCGCCCAGTCGATCGGCCAGGCGATCAACGGCTTCATCAACTCGGGCCTGACGTTGATCGGCATCGTCACCGTCGCCGGCGCCGTGATGGAGCATGTCGGCTACCGCCCGCGCTGGATGAACCAATGGCGGGTCAGCGAACTGTCAGCCTTCGGTCTGTCCGACCCCGCGGCCTGGGGCGCGGCCATGGGCGGAACCCGCCGCCCCAAATCAGGCTGGGCGCCGCGGGCCCGGCCGATGCGCTGGCCCGGCGGCGAATACCTCTTCTCCTTCCTCGCGGTCGGCGTCTTCGTCCTCTGGTGGATCGGCGCCATCCACTTCCCCGGCCTGCTACGCCTGGGACCGCCCGGGGCGGAGGCCGAGGTCGTCGGCGCGCCGGTCTGGACCGTCCTGTACGGCCCCATCCTGCTCTACGCCCTGGCCCAGATGGCGGTGGACCTCGTCAGCCTGGCCTGGCCCCACGCCGTGCGCCTGAGGGCCGCCGCCCAGGTCGCCATCGCCGGCGCCGGCCTGTGGCTGACCTGGGTCATCTTTGAGGCCGGCCACTGGTTCACCCTCAACCGCGACGGCGAGACCGTGCGGATCGCCGGCGACTGGGTGCTGCTGGACTTCGACCGCCTGCGCGCCCTGGGCGAGGGAACCCGCGACCTGGTCGGCCTGGCCAGCACCCTGTCGCTGATCATGACCTGGGCGCTGGCGATCTCGGCCATCAGTCTGGTGTTCAAGATCTTCGCCAACCTGTGGCGTCTGGTCCGGCCCGACCCCCGATTCGCCGCCTGAGCCGCAATGTCCGAAAACCGCGAGACTCAGCCCGGGCAAGAGATCATCCTGCCGCCATGGAAACCGCCCGCGACCTGGATCAGGAGGCCTGCTACCGCGCCGTGCTGACGCGCGACGCCCGCTTCGACGGCCGCTTCTTCGGCTGCGTCAAGACCACCGGCATCTACTGCCGCCCGGTCTGCCCGGCGCGCACGCCGAAGCGCGAGAACATGGTCTTCGTCCCCACCGCCGCCGCGGCCGAGGAGGCCGGCTTCCGCGCCTGCCTGCGCTGCCGCCCCGAGACCGCGCCGGACATGGGCGCCTGGCGCGGCACCTCGAACACCGTCAGCCGCGCCCTCGCCCTGATCGAGGCCGGGGCGCTCGACAGCCATTCCGAGATCGGGGGCGACGTCGACGCCCTCGCCGGCCGTCTCGGCGTCGGCGAACGCCACCTGCGCCGGCTGTTCCGCCAGCACCTCGGCGCCGCCCCGGTGAGCGTCGCCCAGACCCGCCGCGTCCTGCTGGCCAAGGCCCTGATCCACCAGACCGACCTTTCGATGGCCCAGGTCGCCCTCGCCTCCGGCTTCGGCAGCGTCCGGCGTTTCAACGAGACCTTCCAGGCGCTCTACGACCGCCCGCCCTCGGCCCTGCGCCGTCGCGGGGAGAGGGTGCACGCGGGCGGCGTCCGCCTGAACCTCTCCTACCGCCCGCCCTACGACTGGGAGGCCATGCTCGCCGCCCTCGCCGCCCGGGGCGACCGGGTCGAAGGTCGCAAATGGTCCCGCGCGCTCACGCCGTCGATCGACGGAGCCGAAGGCTCGGTCACCGTCGAGCCGGCGGAACCGGGACGGGTCTCGGTCTGCGTCGAGACCGCCGACCTGAAGGCCTTGCCGGGCGTACTGGCGCGAGTGCGCCGCGTGTTCGACCTGTCCGCTGACCCCGACGCCATCGCCCGCGACCTGGCCGCCGACCCCGTCCTCAAGCCGCTGCTGGCCCGACGCCCCGGCCTGCGCCTGCCGGGCGACTGGATCGACGACGAGGCCGAGCCGCCGAACGACCGCCTCGCTGACGACAGCCTGGCCGCCCGCGCCGCGTCCTGGCGGCCGTGGCGCGCCTATGGCGCCCTGCATCTGGCCATGGCCGGGATCACGGGCGCGGACCTGATGGAGACGACCGATGCCCAGCGCGCTGCCTGAAACCCTGACTCTCGACCGGATCGCCACGCCCGTCGGCGAGGTCCTGCTGGTCACCGACGCGGACGGCGCTGTCCGCGCCCTCGACTTCGCCGACTATGAGGCGCGGATGATGCGGCTGCTGGCCCGGCATCGTCCCGGCTTCGTGCTGGAGACCGGCCGCGCGCCGGAGCCGGTGCGCCGGGCCGTCATCGCCTATTTCGACGGCGACCTCGCGGCTTTGGACGGCCTCGCGGTCAAGACCGGCGGCACCGCTTTCCAGCGCATGGTCTGGGCCGCCCTGCGCGCCATCCCGGCGGGCCAGACGCGCAGTTACGGCCAGCTCGCCGCCGCCATCGGCTCACCCCGCGCCGTCCGCGCCGCCGGCCTCGCCAATGGCCAAAATCCGATCGCTGTGATCGTGCCCTGCCACCGCGTCATCGGCGCCAACGGGGCCCTGACCGGCTACGCCGGAGGCCTCGAGCGCAAGCTCTGGCTGCTCAGGCACGAAGGCGCCCTGGCGGGAACGGGGCGCTGACCATGCCCGGCCCTCTTGATTTCCCCTTCCATCGGCCTAGATTACACCTGCTTATGCTGAAACTGAGCATAAGTCGGCGGACGGCTTTCAGGGCTCCCGCCGTTCTTCGGGCCCTTGATTTGCTCAAATCGAGCAAAAGGATTGGCGATGGCGGACGGAACCTTCGGACTGTCTGAGGCCCTGGCCCGGGAAACCGCGCCGGTCTGGGCCAAGGTCAGGAACCATGTGACCCCGATCGAATGGCCGGCCCAGGCCGCGCTGATCCATGAGATCAACGCCCTGAAGCGCGAGCGCGACGCCGTCATCCTCGCCCACAACTATATGACGCCCGAAATCTTCCACGGCGTCGGCGATTATGTCGGCGACAGCCTGGGCCTGGCGAAAGAGGCGGCCAGATCAAAGGCCCGGGTGATCGTCCAGGCTGGCGTCCACTTCATGGCCGAGACCTCCAAGATCCTCAGCCCCGAAAAGACCGTCCTCATCCCGGATCTGAAGGCGGGCTGCTCGCTGGCGGCCTCCATCACCGGCGCCGACGTGCGGCTGATCAAGCAGCGCTATCCCGGCCTGCCGGTGGTCACCTACGTCAACACCACCGCCGACGTGAAGGCCGAGACCGACATCTGCTGCACCAGCGCCAACGCCGTCCAGGTTGTCGAGTGGGCGGCGCGCGAATGGGGCGTCGACCGCGTCATTCTGATCCCCGACGAATTTCTGGCCAGGAACGTCGCGGCCCAGACCACGGTCGGCATCATCGCCTGGAAGGGCCGCTGCGAGGTGCATGAGCGCTTCACCGCCGCGGACATCGCCGAGATGCGCGCGGCGTATCCGGGCGCCGAAATCCTCGCCCACCCGGAATGCCCCGAGGACGTGCTGGCCGCGTCCGACTTCGCCGGCTCGACCGCGGCGATGATCGACCATGTCACGGCCCGCCGGCCGAAGCAGGTGGTGCTGATCACCGAATGCTCCATGGCCGCCAACGTCTCCGGTGACCTGCCGGACGTCCAGTTCATCGGCCCCTGCAACCTGTGCCCCTACATGCAGCGGATCACCCTCCAGAACATCCGCGACTGCCTCCTCCACATGCAGTTCGAGGTCACGGTGCCCGACGACATGGCCGAACGGGCCCGGCTGGCCGTGCAGCGGATGATCGACCTGCCGCCCCCGGCGATCCCGGCCCGCTACGACCTGGTCAAGGCGCGGCATCATGTGGCTGTGGAGCTGATCTGATGCGCTACGTCCCGCCCGTCTGCGCTGTCGCCACGATGGATCGCCGGTCCCTGCGGCTTCTCGCCCTGCTCGCCTTGTGGCTGCGGTCGGAAAAGGCCACCTCACGGGCATGACCGACTCCAACACGCCCCGCCGCCCGGGTCCCTGGGACCCGCGCCCCGAAGACGTCGCAGTGAAGCCCGCGTCACCCCCGCCCGCCCGCGCGGCCGAACCGCCGCTGGACAAGGGCCAGAACCCGGTCTGGGCGGTGGTCTCCACCCTGCTGCTGGGCGGCTTCATCTGGTGGATCAGCGGCAGCTGGGTCATCGCCGTGGCGCTGATCTGGGGCCTGCTGGTGCACGAGTACGGCCATGTGCTGGCGATGAACCGCCTCGGCATGGGCCCGGCCCGCATCTACATCATTCCCTTCCTCGGCGGCGTGGCGAAAAGCCAGCGCCTGCCGCAAAGCGAATGGCACGGCGTGCTGGTCTCCCTCGCCGGCCCGGCCTTCGGCCTGCTGGCGGCGATCCCGTTCTTCGCGGGCTTCGTCGCCACGGGGCAGGGGGCCTGGCTGCTCGGCGCGGCCGTGATCGCCGCGGTGAACCTGATCAACCTCGCCCCTGCACCGCCGCTCGACGGATCGAAGGCCCTCGGGCCGGTGCTCGCCCGGGTCCACCCCCGGCTGGAGCAGCTGGCCATGCTGGCGGTGGGCGGTCTGATCGTCTGGTGGGGCGTCGTCACCGGTCGGTGGATTCTCGCCGCCTTCCTCGCGATCGCCCTCATCGGCCACCTGAAGCGCGGCGCGTGGCGCCCGGACGGCCGGCCGCTCAACGGCCGGGAGTCCGCGTTCAGCGTCGGCCTGTTCATCGTCACCACGGCGGCCTGCGTCGGCGTCGGCCTGGCCGCCCTGATGCCGCTCGGCGGCGGCTCCCTGCCCGTCGCCCTGGATATCGCGGGACGCTATCTGGGCGTCGGCCGTTGAACCGGATTGACCACGACGGCCCGCTGATCATCGGCGGCGGCCTGGCCGGCCTTTCGGCCGCGCTTGAGGCCGGCCCGCGCAAGGTTCTGGTCGTCACGCCCGCGCCCCTCCTGCAGGCCTGCTCCTCGGCCTGGGCCCAGGGCGGGGTGGCGGCCGCCCTGTCCGCGGCCGACGCGCCGGCGCTCCATGCCGCGGACACCCGGGCCGCCGGCGCGGGTCTGGTCGATGCCGAGGCCGCCCGGCGACTGACCGACGACGGTCGCGCCACGGTGGAATGGCTCGCCGCCCTCGGCGCGCCGTTCGACCGCGACGCGGCCGGCGGCTTCGCCGTCAGCCTCGAGGCGGCCCACTCCCGGGCGCGGGTGGCGCGGGTGGGCGGCGATGGCGCCGGCCGGGCCATCCTGTCCGCCCTCGTCGCCGCGGCGCGCGCCGCGCCTCACATCGAGGTCTGGGAGAATGGTCGCCTGCGCGGCCTGATCCAGGATGAAACCGGTCGCGTCCGCGGCGCCCTGATCGAGCGCGGCGGACGGCTGGTCCAGGTTCTGGCCCCGGCCGTGGTGCTGGCCACCGGCGGCGCCGGCGGCCTGTATGCGCAGACCACCACCCCGGCCGCCCTGCTGGGCGAGGGCATGGCCCTGGCCTGGCGGGCGGGCGCCGAGATTCTCGATCCCGAGTTCGTCCAGTTCCACCCGACGGCTATCGACGTCGGCCTCGACCCCATGCCGCTGGCGACCGAGGCGCTGCGAGGGGAGGGGGCGCGGCTGATCGACCGCGAGGGCCGATTCCTGCTGGGCGAGCCGGCCGACGCCGACCTGCAGTCCCGCGACGTCGTCGCCCGGGCGGTGCATGCCGCGCGGGCGGACGGGCGCGGCGCCTTCCTTGACGCCCGCACAGCCATAGGCCCGGCGTTCAAACACGAGTTTCCCGCCGTCTTCGCCGCCTGCATGCGGGCCGGTCTGGACCCCCGGGTGACCCCGATCCCGGTGGCGGCGGCGGCCCACTACCACATGGGCGGGATCGCCGCCGGGCCGGACGGCCGCACGACCTTGCCCGGCCTGTTCGCGGTCGGCGAGTGCGCCGCCACCGGCGTTCACGGCGCCAACCGTCTGGCCTCCAACTCCCTGCTCGAGGCCGCCGCCTTCGGCCGCCGCACCGGCCGCGCCGCGGCGGCGGCCCCGCTCGTCTCCGGGCCGGTGCTCCCGGTCCGCCCGTCGGCCGACCTGTCTCACGCCGACCTGCAGGCCCTGCGTGAGACCATGAGCGAGGAGGTCGGAGTCCTGCGTTCCGCCGCCGGACTGACCCGCGCCCTGGCGGTGCTCGATCGGCTCGAGGCGCGGGCGCCCGGCGCTCCGCCGCTGGTCGCCGCGCGGCTGATCGCCGGGGCGGCCCTGGCCCGCCGCGAGAGCCGGGGCGGCCACTATCGCACCGACTTCCCCGACGCCGCGCCCGAGGCCCGGCATACCCGACTGCGGATCCGAATCCCGGCCATGGCCGGATGAGCGAGGCGACCATGATCCGGCGACTGCCCGACCTGCTGATCGAGCCGGTGGTGCGCATGGCCCTGGCCGAGGACCTCGGCCGCGCCGGCGACATCACGGCCCAGGCCTGCATCCCGGAGGGCGCGCGCATGCGGGCGGTGTTCGCGGCGCGCCAGCCGGGTGTCCTTGCCGGCGTCGACTGCGTCCGCCTCGCCCTGTTGGCCATGGATCCTGCGGCCGCGATCCAGCTGAAGGCCCGCGACGGCGACACGTTCGAGGCCGGGGCCGTGCTGGTCGAGGCCGAGGCCGACGCGCGCGCCTTCCTCGCCGCCGAGCGGACGGCGCTGAACCTGCTGGGCCGGCTGTGCGGCGTCGCCACCCTGACCCGCGCCTATGTCGACGCCGTGGCGGGCGCCGGCGCGCGAATCGCCGACACCCGCAAGACCACCCCCGGCCTGCGGGCGCTTGAGAAGCACGCCGCGGCCTGCGGCGGCGGGCTCAATCACCGCTTCGGCCTGGATGACGCCATCCTGATCAAGGACAACCACGTCGCTGTCTGCGGCGGCGTCGGCGAGGCCATCCGCCGCGCCCGCGCCATGGCCGGCCATCTGGTCAAGGTCGAGATCGAGGTCGACGGCCTGGACCAACTGGACGAGGCCCTGGCCGAACGGCCGGACGTGGTCATGCTCGACAACTTCTCCCTCAACGACCTGCGCGAGGCGGTGGCCCGGACCAATGCCTCGTCCTTCGGTCGTCCGGTCCTTGAGGCGTCGGGAGGGGTCCGGTTGGACACCGTCCGGGCGATTGCCGGAACGGGCGTGGACGTCATCTCGGTCGGGGCCCTGACCCATTCGGCCCCGTCCCTGGACGTCGGCCTCGACGCGCTCTGAAAGCGGCGCGGTAAGGAACAGCCGCCGTCGGCTCCCGTTTCCTGAGCACGCCGTTCAAGGAGCAGACCATGTCCCAAGCCCCGAAAATCCCCGCCGAACAACAGGGTTTCCCGGGCGCCAAGCCTGACATCTCGGGCCGGAGCGCTGATCGCCGCGACGTCCGGACCGATGTCCACGACGGTCAGCCGGGCGACGCCGGCGTCAACACCGGGCAACAGGGCCGGTTCGGCAATATCAGGCAGAACACCACCCCCCAGGCCCGCTGACGTGCCACAGGACGCTAGGCCTTCCCGCCTTCGGTTGCTGGAAGTCGGTCCGGTCGCGCGGGAAGCAATTCCTCGCCGGGCCCTGTTCGGCCCGCTTCGCGGCGAGGTTCTGACCGAGTGGAGAGTCGCCGAGCGACACGCTTGACGACGCCCGGGCGTCGAGGGGCGCCGTCCGGGATCAGGCTGCGGGGGCTGCGGGACCGGCTGTCGTCGGGGCGGCGGGGGCGGCCGACACCGGCGCCGCGACCTTGACGGCCGGCGGCGCGGCCGGGGTCGCCGCCACGGGCGCCGCAACCGGGGACGGCGGTTCGCGACCCTCCTGGGCGAGCAGGAGATTGTAGGCGACGGCCCCGGCGTCCCGCACGGCGCCGCTCGGATCAAGGCTGGCCTGGATCAGGCGCGGCGCATCGGCCTCGGTCGAGGGCCGGGCGGCGTAAGAGAAGGCCGCGCCGGAGCCTGAGCGCCCGCCGAAGCGGTAGAACAGGTGGTCCCCCACCTGGCTGACCTGCACCAGCGAGTTGCGCCAACGTGGCGACACGCCGGTGGTGTGGAAATGGGTGGCGTTGCCGACGCTGGCGTAGACGCCGCCGGACAGGGCGCTGGAGGCGATGTCGCGGGCCCGGTTCCACGCGGCGCGGTTGACCGGACCGCGCATCGAGCCGTCGCAGGTGAAGCTGAACTGGCAGCCGGTGCGCCGCCCGGCCCCCTGGAAGACAACGCCGCAGACGCTGTTCGGGAAGGCCCGGTGGCGAACGCGGTTCAAGACCACCTGGGCCACGGCCTTCATGCCGTCGCGGCCTTCGCCGCGGGCCTCGTAATAGGCCGCCTGGGTGAGGCATTCGAGATCGCGGGATGCATCCAGCGCGCCGCCGAGTCGGAAAGGCTGGGCCGCCAGGGGGCCGGTCATGTTGACGCGGCGCAGGCTGCTGTCAGGGGACTTGGCCCGCAGTTGCTCCAGCCGGGCGGTCAGCAGTTCCGCCTGACGATCGCGCTGGGCCGAGCCGGCCACGGTATAGGGGTCGTGTCGGCGGGCGATCGCCAGGGCGCTTTCGTTCAGACCGCCCGCAGCGGCTGCGAGCGCCTCTTCCGTGAAACCGGCGGCGGTGGCGCTCTCGATACGCTCCGCCTGGGCTCGCACGGTGGTCGCCTTCGCCGCGGCGCCCCCCAGATAGGCGCAGCCGATCGCCAGACCCACCATCGCGCCGAATGTCGCCGCCGCCACGCCCGGCCGGATTCTGGCCTTGCGTTCGGCAGGAGACGTCGCACGCGAATGCGAGGGTTTGGACAAAGGCTCAATCCTGTACAGCAGGGCGCAGCGCCGCCCCCGGGTAGTCGCGCGGCGGGGGCGACGCTTCGGTCGCGGCCCAGCTGCGGTAGAACAACGATCAGCGAACGGGCTGGCTCGTCGGGACGCGCCTTAAGCCAGCCATTTATGGCGTCATTGTGGTTGATTCGCAAGATTGGTGGGCGCTGCAACATTGGCGGGTGCCCCGGCTGTATCCTTCAGGTGTCCGCCACCGCGGTGTGGGTGATAGCGCAAGTGGCTACGCCGAATACTGTATTGCGTGACACGTGCTCAACACGTGTCGCCATATTCTGGCGCGCCCATGATTGTCCACGGCAAGAAATATTGTCATCAGCCAGCGGCTGCCGGGACGGTCATCTTGCCGCAAGGGATCCGGAACACCTTGACCGTGGCGGCGTTCTGGCTGGATCTCACAGGAGTTCCCCATGAAACGCACCTCCATGATCCTCGCTTCTCTGCTCGCCGCCGCGGGCGTCGCTTCGTGCGGCCACACGATCGAACAGAAGGCTGCGACCGGCGCCGTCGCCGGGGCGGTCGTGGCCGGGCCGGTCGGGGCCGCCGTCGGCGGGGCTGCGGGCGCTGCGGTCGGCCAGGCCGAGAAGCCGAACTGACACAGGTCTGGATCAGAATGCGAGGCGGGGGCTGATCTCCGCCTCGCAACCTTGATTTCCACCCCCATATGGGCTTAGCCCACCCGGCGTTGGCTGAGCGCCGCTCGCCTGCGCCGTTTGCGCATCTGACAAACAATCAAGGACATCGACGACCGCTCGCATGAGAGATCTGAAACAAACCGGCTTCACCGACCGCCTCACCGCCCAGCAGGACGCCAAGAAGGCCCTGCTTGCTCGCTTCAAGCCCAAGCCCGCCGCGCCCGACCCCGAGTTCGAGAAGCTGCAGGAGAAGCGCGCCGCCGAGAAAGAGGCCCTGCGCCAGCAGCGCGAACTCGAGAAGGCCGAGGTCCGTCGTCAGAAGGCCGAGGCCGAGGCGGCCCGTCTCGCCGCCGATCACGAGGCCCTCGAAGCCGTCGAGGCCGAGAAGCGCGCCGCCCGCAAGGAGCGCAAGCAGCTCTCCAAGGAAGAACAGAAGGCCGCCCGCGACCAGCGCTACGCGGCCCGCAAGGCGCGTCAGCGCTGATCCCGTGCGAGACGCGCCCCTCCACGGGGCGCGTCGGCACGTCGGGCCGGGCGCAGGCTCAGGTCGAATCACCGTCGCCCAGCACCGCAGCCAGCTGCTGGCCCGAATAGGGCTTGCGGATAAACGGCCAGGGCGCGTCTGACAGCGCCGCATCGACGTCCTCCCCAGCATAGCCCGATGTCAGCACAATGCGCATGGCCGGCCATGTGCGCGCGCATTGGCGCGCCAGCTCGATGCCGGTCATGCCGCCGGGCATGACCACGTCGGACAACATGATGTCGAACCGCTCCTCCTTCAGAAGCTCCAGGGCGTGCGGGCCGTTCTCGGCCGCCCGAACTTCCAGTCCCAGTCCCTCCAGCAGTTCCTGGGCGACGGCCGCCACGCCGGGGTCGTCC
This sequence comes from uncultured Brevundimonas sp., assembly GCA_964527675.1. Lineage (GTDB taxonomy): Bacteria > Pseudomonadota > Alphaproteobacteria > Caulobacterales > Caulobacteraceae > Brevundimonas. The sequence continues at coordinate 13,457 of CAZGPS010000016.1, forward strand.
TCGACCAGCAGCAGCCGGCGTCCGGCGGCCATCGTCCGCAATTCCACGGCGGGCGCGACAGGCGCCGAGCCGGCCGCCGCTGGCAACGGCGGCAGGTACAGGCGGATTTCGGTTCCCCGGCCGACGGTCGAGGTCACCCGGACGCCGCCGCCGCTCTGTCGCGCAAAGCCATAGACCTGGCTGAGGCCCAGCCCGGTGCCCTTGCCCACGGCCTTGGTCGTGAAGAAGGGCTCGAACACACGCTCGATCACCTCCGGCGCCATGCCCGATCCGTTGTCCGACACCGTGACGCATACATAGTCGCCGGCGGGAAGCTCGGTGATCTCACCTGCCTCCACCGGACAGGTCAGCGTCTGGATGGTGACCTTGCCCCGGTCTCCCAGGGCGTCGCGGGCGTTGACAACCAGGTTCAGCAGGGCGGCCTCGAATTGGGCCGGATCGACGCTGACCCGGGCGCCGCCACGCTGCAGTTTCAGCCTGAAATCGATGGCCTCGCCGAGGGCTCGGCGGAGCAGAGGCTCGCTTTCCCGGATCAGGCCGTTCAGGTCGGTCGGCTCAGGCCGCAGCGCCTGGCGCCGCGAGAAGGCCAGCAACTGATGGGTCAGGCGCTCGCCGCGTCGCGCCGCCGACAGAGCCGCCTCGCCCAGCTTCTTCTGGCGCGCTGCGTTGTCCGGCGCTCTCAGCATCATGTCGAGTGCGCCGATGACCACGGTCAACAGATTGTTGAAGTCATGAGCCACCCCGCCGGTCAGCCGACCGACGGCCTCCATCCGCTGGGCGTGCATCAAGTCGGCCTCGGCCTTGGCCTTTTCGGCCAAGGCCTCGCCGACGCGCTCCTCCAGCAGTTCATTGATCCGCTTCAGGTCGTCCTCGGCTCTCTTGGCCTCGGTGACGTCGATATTGGCGCCGACATAGCCCTGGAACTGCCCGTCCCCATCGAAGCGGGGCACGCCTTCGCATCGCAGCCAGCGCAGGCCCAGCGTGGGATGGTTCACACGCAGCAGGCCCTCGAACCGGTCCCGGTGCTCGAAGGCCCGCATGTAGTCGGCTTCGAATTTCGCCAGATCGTCTTCGTGAACCAGCTGCCGCCAGCCATCACTCGGGGCGTCTTCGGCCTCCAGCCCGAAGAAGGTGCGATAGCGACGGTTCGTGAAGGTGATCGCCCCCTCGACATCGCTCATCCAGATCAGCGCCGGTGCGCTGTCGGCGACGGTCCGGAAGCGGGTTTCGGACTCCAGCAGCCGCGCCTGGGCTTCGCGGATGTCGGTTACATCGAACGCCACGCCGACGAAGCCGAGAACGTCCCCGTCCGCGCCGAAGCGGGGCCGGGAAAACGACTTCAGCCAACGATACTCGCCATCATGACGCCGGTAGCGCGCCTCCATCGAGAATGGCTGACCCGTGGCCTCACCGGCGAGCGAATCCTCGAGAACGCGGTCCTGATCGTCCGGATGGATGATGGCTCGCCAGTCGAGCAGGCGCGCTTCTTCGTATGATCCGCCGCTGTAGGCGACATAGGCCTGGTTCACGAAGGCGCGCGTGCGATCCTGCTGTGTCACCCAGATGAGCACCGGCGCGGTGTCGGCGATGGCGCGGAAGCGCTCCTCGCTCTCGCGGACCTCAGCTTCGGCGCGGGTCCGTTCGATCTCGGCCCAGGTTCGCCCAGCGACCTCCTGGAGCAGCTCCAGTTCGTCGTCCGTCCACTGTCGAACCCGGGAGTCGTGGACATAGAGGAAGGCGCGCAGGCGCCCGCCCCGGATCAGGGGGGCTCGCATCAGGGCGCGGGTCTCCAGCCGATCGAAGAGCTCCAGCGCATCCTGGGTGCGCGGGTCGCTGTGGACGTCGGCGATGCGGACGGCACGCCCGGCTGTCAGATCAGAGATCAGTTCGGCGCCGAGATCCTCGAGCGAAAACTTCCCCTGGGCGCTGACCACATCCGCCGTCCAGTCGCGACTCATCGAGACCTGCTGGCGTTCCTGGTCGATCTCGCCGTATCCGACCCGCTGGGCTCCCAATTCCGTCCCGAGAGTACGCTCCACCTGGCTCATGATCTCGTCCGGGGTGGTCAGATCCCGCAGGGTGTCCGTCATCGTCAGCAGGAAGGACTGGCGCCGCTCCTGCCGTCCGATCAGCTCGATCGCCTCGCGGGTATCGGTGACGTCGAACGACATGCCGACGTAGCCCTTGAACGTCTTGTCCGCGTCAAATCGGGGATTCACGGCGATTCTCATCCACCGCCAGGCGCCGTCCGCTCGCCGGAACCGCGCTTCGAAGGCGTAGGGCAGGTGGCTGGGACGACGCTCGGCCTGAATCGCGTTCACCCCCTCCACGTCGTCGGGATGAATGGCCTCGCGCCAGATATGTCCCAGGATGTCCTCCGCCGGACGGCCGTAGAATTCGATCAGGGCGGCGTTGACGAACTCGACCTCTCCATTCGCGTCGGTCAGCCACACCGGCGAGGGTGCGGTGTCGGCCATCAGCCGGAAGCGGGCCTCGCTTTCGCGCAGCGCGGCCTCGGCGGCCTTGGCGCCGGAAATATCCACCACGACGGCGATGAAGCCTTCCACCGCCCGGCCGGGACCTGTCAGCGCCCGTATGCTGACCACGACCCAGACCATGGAGCCGTCGGATCGGAGGTAGCGCTTCTCCAGTTGGGCGCCGCCCTCCTCAAGCGCCTGGGCCAAAGCCTGCCGCGTCGGTTCAATGTCATCCGGGTGGCTCACGGCTTCGGTGGTCAGGCCCACGACGTCATCGTGCCGGACGCCCAGGATTTCGGCGTATCGGCTGTTGGCGCTCAGGATCGCCCCATCGAGGCTGACGCGGGCGATTCCGGCCGAGGCCTGATCGACCATGGCCTGGAGCTGGGCTTCCCGTTCCAGCAGGGCGGCTTCCGCGGCCCGGGCCTCGGTGACGTCCACATTGACGCCGATCATGCCCCGATAGCGTCCGTCAGGATCGATCCGCGGGCGCGCCTCTGTATGAAGGGTCCGCCAGGCGCCGTCCGCCCGCCGGAAACGGGCCTCCACCTCGAACGGTGCGCTGCGCGCCGCCGCGTCGCGGGTGGCGGCTGCGACACGCTCCTGGTCATCGGCGTGAATATAGGCGGCGTAGTCGAACGACCCGTCGAGGTCCGCCACGCCCCAGAAGCGCTTGAGCGCCGCGTTCAGGTGGACGCAGTCGCCCTGTTCGTCGCTCATCCACAGCATGACCGGCGCCTGCTCGCTGATCAGGGACAGGCGCCGTTCGCTGTCGGTGACCCGGTCCGCCGACAGACGCAGGGCGTCGATCGAGGCGTCCAGTCGTCCGAGAACCTTGCGCAAGGCGGCGGCGACGATGGTGGCGAACAGCCCCACGACGATGAAGTTCGTTGTGGCCACTACGCCCAGTCGTGTGCCCAGGCCGGCCCCCGGCGAGCCGAGCCCGACAACCAGCCAGCCTCCAAACAGGCAGGTGGCGACGGTGACGAGCCCGGCGACGCGTCCGCCCGCAAGCCCCGCGACGATGACCGCCGGCAGCAGGATCATGAAGCCCGTGACGTCGGCGTAGAAGGCCGAAAAGGCCATGCGGACCAGCAGCATCGCCGTGGCGCAGCCGATGCCGATCAGCGCCGACCCCCACCATGGGCGCGACCGGACGCGCGCAAGCCGCGTCAGGCCCGCATCGATATCGAGAATTCGTCGAAGCACTCCGACCGCGCTCATTCAGCCCCCGCACGCGCACGCGATGTTCAGCAACGTATTGGTCCGCCTTGCGTTCCGACAAGCGTGGCCTTTGAGATCACGCGCCTGCGCCAGCTTGCGTGAGCGCCGGGCATGCTTACCTCAAGGACCGACCTCACGAACACCAGGAGCCTGCATGAACGCGACCATCGACACCGGCCTTTCAAAGGCGGACCGCACCGATGTGGCGCAGGAGCTGACCAAGGTCCTCGCCGACAGCTTTGCTGTCTATCTGAAGACCCACGGCTATCACTGGAACGTCCGCGGGCCGGAGTTCTTCAGTTTCCACAACCTGTTGGAGCAGCAGTACCGGGACATCTGGACGGCCCTCGACGACATCGCCGAGCGGATCCGGGCCCTCGGCGTCCTCGCGCCCCAGAGCTTTTCGGGCTTCGGCAACCTGACCTCGATCAAGGACGGCGATCCTGAGAAGGAGGCGACCGCCATGCTCAAGGAACTGCTCAAGGATCACGAGACGCTGATCGCCACCGCGCGCAAGGCCTTCGAGGCCGCCGACGCGGCGGGCGACGAGGCCTCGGCCGACCTGATGACCCAGCGGCTCGCGGCCCACGAAAAGTTCGCCTGGATGCTGCGTTCCACCCTCGGCGGGCGTTGAGCCTTGACCGAGCGGCGGTTTTCCGCCTGAAAACCGCCGCGCTTGAGGTCCACCTTCAGTGGTCCGGCCGTTCCGCCGGAACCGGGAGTTCGAATTGGTCAGGTCTGACTGGACATCGATGCTGAAGACCAGCCGCCGGATCGCCGCTGCGGCGCCCGCCGCGCTGGCCGCTGTCGGCGTCGCCATGGCCGCCAGTTCGACCGTCCGCCCCGAGATCGACCGCCGGGCCGAGACCGTGCGCCAGCTGACCGATGGCGACCTTGGCGCCAAGGGTCTCGCCGCCATCACCGCCCGCATGACGCCGTCGCAACTCGCTGTCGCCCTGCGCGCCGATCCCGCCGAGCGCCGCGCCGCGCTCTATGGCCTCACCCCTGGCTGGGAGACCGTCTCCCTCGGCGGCAAGCCGTCGCTGGACTTCGGCGCCTCCGGGCTGGAGGCGCACAAGCTCAACGCCGCCATGCCGAGCTCGGGCCTTTTGCGCCCGGCGCAGCCGTTCGCCTTCAAGCCAGCCACGGCCGAAGACCGTCGCCGTGCGGTCCGCTGCCTGACCCAGGCCATCTATTACGAAGCCGCCCTCGAGCCGACCGAGGGGCAGGAGGCGGTGGCCCAGGTCATCCTCAACCGCGTCCGCGATCCCAACTACGCCAACTCCGTTTGCGGCGTGGTCTATGAAGGCGCCGAGCGTGTCACGGGCTGTCAGTTCAGCTTCACCTGCGACGGCTCGCTGGCCCAAGGTCCCGTCGCCTGGGCCTGGAACCGCGCCGCTCGCGTCGCCGAGCAGGCGCTGGGCGGCCATGTCGCGGTCAGGGTCGGCACGGCGACCCATTATCACGCCAACTACGTCCATCCCTGGTGGGCCCCGACGCTGAACAAGCTGACCCAGATCGGGGCGCACATCTTCTATCGCTGGAAGGGCGTCTACGGCGAGCCGGCCGCCTTCCGCCAGGCCTATGCCGGTCGCGAGCCGCTGATCGATGAAGCACGGTTCGCCCGGCCCCGGATTCAGCTCGCCTCAACGGCGGAAGCCGAGGCGGCGCTCGCTGACGCGGCCGCCAGGGGCGAAGCCGCCGCCCGGACGGTCGAGATCGACGGCCAGACCCGTGTCGTCGGCGTCCTGTCGCTTGGCGGACGCCAGCAGCCGACCCGCGACCAGATCACCGAGATCAACCAGCGGCTGGCCGCCTTCGAGGAGCCGGCCAAGGCTGTCACGCCCGCCGCTCCCCCGCCCGGGGTAATCGTCATGGATGTCCAGGAAGTCGGCCGGCCCGCCTCCTGACGATCTGGAATAACTCTCTTATATTGCAACGCTTTGCGACCTTTCGCATTAGGTGAGGCTGCGGCGTTTCGAAGTCGGGGCGCACAATCACGGACCCCGGATGACGACCTGGACTGAGGATGATCGGCTCGCAGCCCTGCGGGGCTACGAGATCCTCGATACCGAGCGCGAGGCGCGGTTCGACGAGGTGACGGCGCTGATCGCCCGGCTCTGCGACGCGCCGATCGCCGTGATCAATCTGATCGATGCGGATCGCCAATGGTTCAAGTCCGAAGTCGGCCTGGGCGTCCGCGAGACTCCGCTGGAAACGTCGTTCTGCCGTCATGCCTTGCTGGAGGCGGACCGCCTCGTCGTGCCGGACGCCACCGTGGACGACCGGTTCGCCTGCAACCCTCTCGTGACCGACCCTGGCGGCCTGCGATTCTATGCCGGGGTTCTGCTGCAGACCGAGAGCGGTCTGCCGCTGGGCACCCTTTGCGTGCTGGACACCAAACCCCGGCCGGAAGGCCTGACCGACCTGCAGTCCCAGGCGATGGAGGTGATGGCGCGCCAGGTCATGGGCATGCTCAATCTTCGACGCGCCCTGGCCGCCGGGCGTCGCGGCGACGCGGAGTTGCAGCGCACCATGGACGCCTTGGCCGAGAGCGAGACACGCTTCCGGGCCATCGCCGAATCCATGCCCCAGATGGTCTGGTCGACCCGCCCCGACGGCTTCCACGACTACTACAACGCCCGCTGGTACGAGTTCACCGGCGTGCCTGCCGGCTCGACCGACGGCGAGGGCTGGAACGGCATGTTTCATCCCGAGGATCAGGCGCGCGCCTTCGCCGTCTGGAGCCGGTGCCTGCAAACCGGCGAGCCTTACGAGATCGAATACCGGCTCCGCCGCCATGACGGCGTCTACCGCTGGACCCTCGGCCGCGCCCGTCCCATCCGCAACGACGCGGGCGAGATCACCCGCTGGTTCGGCACCTGCACCGACATCGATGACCTGAAGCGGTCGGACCAGGCCAAGGAACTGCTCAGCCAGGAGCTCAGCCATCGCATCAAGAACATCTTCGCCGTGGTCTCGGCCCTGATCGCGCTCTCGGCCCGGCAACACCCCGAGGCCAGGGGCTTCGCGGCCGCGGTCCGCACCCGCATCAACGCCCTGGCCCGGGCCCACGAGTTCGTTCGGCCCCACACCGAGACCTCCCAACCGACGGTGGGGTCCATGACCCTGCACGCCTTCCTCGCCGACCTGTTCAAGGCCTACAGCGAGCCCTCGGGCGCGCCGCGCATCGTGCTGAGCGGCGACGACGCCACCTTTGACGACCAGGCCGCGACCTCGGTCGCCCTGCTGTTCCATGAACTGGCCACCAACGCCGCCAAATACGGCGCCCTGTCGCGCGAGGACGGCCGGGTGACGCTCGACACCCGCCGCACCGAGGACCGCTTCGTCCTGACCTGGACCGAGACCGGCGGCCCCCTCATCGAGGCGCCTCCCACCCACACCGGCTTCGGCTCGTCCCTCGCCAGCTTGTCGGTCGAGGGACAACTGGGCGGCCGACTGGAACGGAATTGGAAGTCGTCAGGTTTGCAGGTCATCGCGGACCTCCCCGCCACCGCCCTGTCGCGCCGCCGCGCCGCCCTGAACGAAACGTAACGGAACCCGGCGGATGTCCGAACGCTAACCCTGTGCCGCCACGGTACGGCGACCGACACTTTGAACTGACTGACCCCCAATGCCCGCCCGGATCCTGATCATCGAAGACGAGGCCCTCGTCGCCATGGAGCTCCGCTTCGTCCTTGAGGACCTCGGCCATCATGTGGTGGCGACCGTCGCCGACGCAGCCGCCGCGCGTGCGGTGGCGAGGGAAAACGAGGTCGATCTTGCGCTCGTCGACATCCACCTCTCGGACGGTCCCACCGGCGTGGCCCTGGGTCGCGAGCTGGGTCAGGATCTCGGCGTCTCCGTCCTGTTCATGACGGCCAGCCCCGGCATGGTTCGCGAAGGCGTCGCCGGCACGATCGGGGTGTTGTGCAAGCCGACCGATGAGGCGGCTGTCCAGAAATCGGTCGACTACGCCCTGCGTCGTCGCGCCGGCGCCCCGGTGCTTTACGCGCCGCCCGAGCTGCAATTGTTCGCGTGAGGCGTCAGCGACGGCTCACCAGACGCCGATCTTCTCCGCTTCCTTGTGCGAGATCGGGTGGCCCTGGGCCTTGTGATCCTGCTCAGCCAGATAGCGAACCGCCTCCAGCGCCGCCATACAGCCCATGCCCGCCGCGGTGACCGCCTGGCGGTAGATGTCGTCCGTCACGTCTCCGGCCGCCCAGACGCCCTCGATGGCCGTCGCCGCCGTCCCCGGCTTGACTACCAGATAGCCGCCCTGTTTGGTTTCCAGCTGGCTGGCGAACAGCTCGGATGACGGGGCATGTCCGATGGCGATGAACACCCCGTCGGCGGCGACGTCGCGGGTCTCGCCCGTCTTGACGTTCTTCAGCCTCGCCCCGGTGACATTGACCCCACCGAAGCTGTTGGTCTCGCCCAGAATCTCGTCGATGGCGTTGTCCCAGACCACCTCGACCTTGGGGTTGGAGAACAGCCGGTCCTGCAGGATACGCTCGGCCCGGAACTCGTCGCGGCGGTGCACGACGGTGACCTTCGAGGCGAAATTGGTCAGGAACAGCGCCTCCTCCACGGCGGTGTTGCCGCCGCCGACGACGATGACGTCCTTGCCGCGGTAGAAGAAGCCGTCGCAGGTGGCGCAGGCCGAAACGCCGAAGCCCTGGTATTTCGCCTCGCTCTCGATCCCCAGCCATTTGGCCTGGGCGCCGGTCGAGATGATCACCGTCTCGGCCAGCAGCTCGGTCCCGCTGTCCAGCGTCAGCCGGAACGGCCGCTGCGACAGATCGGCCTTGACCACGATGTCCTCGATCACCTCGGTCCCGACATGCTCGGCCTGGGCCCGCATCTGATCCATCAGCCAAGGACCCTGGATGACATCGGCGAAGCCGGGATAGTTCTCGACATCGGTGGTTATGGTCAGCTGACCGCCGGGCTGCAGGCCGGCGATCACCACGGGGTTCAGCAGGGCGCGGGCGGCGTAAATAGCCGCGGTCCAGCCGGCGGGGCCGGAGCCGATGATGGCGACGCGAACGGTTCGGGGGGTGCTCATGGCGTCTATTTAGGCGCTGATTCCGCTTCGCGCGATGCTAGGCTGTGATCCATTCACAGCCAGGCGACGGAGAAGACGCATGGAAGGTCGCAGCTATCTGGGCATCGGCATCGCCATCGGTCTCGCCATCGGGGCCGGTCTTGGCGTGGCGATGGACAATCTGGCCGTGGGGATCGGGGCCGGCGTGGCCATCGGCGTCGCCATCGGCCTGGCCATGGACTCCCGCCACAAGGGCCGCAGAGGTGACGGTGCGGGCGGTTCGGATGGCGGCGATCACCACCATGATGCGGATGGCGGCGGTGGCGACGGCGGTGGTGGAGACTAGGTGTCTCTCTCCCTCCCGGGGGAGGGAGACGGTCAGGACGCCGTCGGACGCCCGATTCTTTCCAGCACGGCCCGCGCTGCGCGCTCGGTCTCGTTGAGCGGTTCGTAGCTCCAGCCGTCCAGCGTCCCGTCGAACGGCCGTGCAACGCCGCGCTCGCGAAGTTCGGCGTGCAGACGCGCGAATTTGCCGCCCGACTTCAACGGGATCATCGGCAGAATATGCACCGGCATTCCGGTCGAGGCCGCCTCGGCCGCCATATTGGCGCTGTCCTCGGTGACCAGCACATGGTCGGCGACATGCAGAAAGGCGAAATAGGGATTGGGGCCGCTCCCGTCCCAGATCATCCCGGGCAGACCGGACAGCCGCGCCGTCATCACCTGTTTCGCCGCCTCGGGCGTGCGGCGCGAGAAGGTCAGCATCAATGACCCGCCCGCCCCGCCCACCGCGTCCGCGATCCGGTCGGCCAGTTCCGCGGCGTGGCCCTCGGGCAGGTCGAAGGCGGCCGATCGCCCGCCGACCAGCACCGCCACGCGGGGCCGGGGCAGGGGAGACAGCCTCTCGTCGAACGCCGTCGCGCCCTCGGCCAGCCTCGCCCCCGTCACCCGGTGAGGCGAGCCGGTGATCGACAGCACATTGGTCCCGGAGACGCCGTCATGCTTCGGCGCCACGACCAGATCATAGGCGTCCCGCTTCCAGCGCGGATCCTGCGTCTGCACCACGAAGGTCCGACCGCCTGAACGGCGCCGCACGGTCGCGGACAGAGGCAGAGTCGCCCGGCCTGTAGCGATCCACAGATCAGGCCAGGCTTCGCCGGGGGCGGGCGTGGTCCGGTCGGAAGACCCGTCCAGCATCCATGACGCCTTCAGGGCGGACGGCAATCTGTCGAAGGTCGTGCGCCAACGGATGCGCCGGACCGTGATCTCCGCCGGGGTCAGCCGCTGCACCGCTTCGGCCAGGCCGAGGGCCTGGTTCTCGATACCGGCCCGGCCGTCGGATACGACCTGGATGGAGAGAGGACGGGTCACGGGGCGTCGGGGCGCGCGATCCAGCACAGGGCCTCGACCTTGTTGCCGTCCGGATCGCGCAGGAAGGCCGCGAAATAGCCGGGCGCATACTCCGGGCGTCGGCCGGGCGCGCCGTCGTCGGAGCCGCCTGCCGCGAGTCCAGCGGCGTGAAACGCCTCCACCGTCGCGGGGTCGGGCGCGCTGAAGCAGACGTGAACGCCATTGCCCGTGACGGCGGGCCGGCCGTCATGGGGGCGCGTGGCCCAGAACTCCGGGAAGGCGCGGCCATAGCCGATGCCGGCGGCGTGCTCCATGACCCGGCGCGCGCCAAGGGTCGACAGCACGGCGTCATAGAAGACGCCGGCCCGGGGCACATCGGTAACGCCGACCGAAACATGCGACACCAGAGGCGGGCGTGTTCCGGGGGCGTCGGTCATCGGCCTATTTCCACTCGACCTTGAGGATTTCGTAGGCCTTCACCCCGCCGGGGGTGTTGACCT
>CAZGPS010000017.1:0-22288 GCA_964527675.1 uncultured Brevundimonas sp.
GTCTCCTCGCCTTCTGGGGCGTATCCAGTCCACCTCCGGCAAGTGGCGGAAGCCCGTGGACCCGTAGGTGTTCAGTCCCGAGGTGAGGTGGGTTGGATCGTATCTGAAGCGGTCTGGCTCGTCTGCCCACGCCTTGCAGATGGCTTCGTAGGGCGTAAGGCCCTGTAAGGTCTTGAGCCGCTTGGCGAAGTTGTAGGCGTCGAGGAAGGCGGCGAGGTGCTGCCTGAGCTGTTGATGGCTGTCGTAGTGATAGCGGCGGACGGTGGCCTCTTTCAGCGTTCGGTTCATCCGCTCGACCTGGCCGTTGGTCCAAGGGTGGTTGGGCTTGGTGAAGCGGTGCTCGATCCCGTGTTCGAGGCAGACCCGGTCGAACTTGTGGACCCTGTAGCGAGCGGTGGGGCCGGAGCGATGCTGGGGCATGTCGCCGAACTGCACGCCGTTGTCGGTCAGAACCGTGTGGATCTTGTAGGGCACGGCCTCGATCACGGCCTTCAGGAAGTCAGCGGCGATCTGGACGGTGGCGGCCGGGTGTAGCTGGGCGAAGGCGAACTTGGACGTGCGGTCCACGGCGACGAAGAGGTGGAGCTTGCCCTCGTCAGTCCTGACCTCGGCGATGTCGATGTGGAAGTAGCCGATCGGATAGCGTTTGAAGGGTTGCCGGGCTGGCTTGTCGCCGGCGATCTCCGGCAGGCGGCTGATGCCGTTGCGCTTCAGGCAGCGGTGAAGGGACGACCGGGTCAGGTTCGGCAGGGTCGCCTGGAGCGCGTAGAGGCAATCGTCCAGCGGCAACAGGGTATGTCTGCGGAAGGCGACGACGATCGCCTCTTCCTCGGCTGTCAGGACAGTCGAACGAACCGTCTTCGGCCCCATCGGCGCGTCATGAACGAAGGCCCGCCTGCGCCACTTGGCGACTGTCTTGTGGTTGAGGCCGTGGCGCGCCGCTAGCTCTTTGAGCGGAGCCTTCGATCGCTGTATCGCCGCTCGGACAGCGTGCGTAGTCGTGGCGCTGCCGTGGAGTATCTGGCCCATAATGCCTCCCGGAATGAAGGATCAGTTTGACTGATTCCCCCACACTCCGGGACTGAACACCTAGGGATGCCGCCGCGTTCGAGCGTTCGACTGCGTTCTCAGTTCGACATCATCTCGCGGTCGCTTGGGCAGCGTTCGTTACGCATGATTGATAAGGGGTCTGAGCGCCATTTCGGTTGCATCCGGCTGTTTCCAGCGGCGTGCGACGGCGTCTAGGGCGTCCAGGGCATCGCCAAGCTCACTTCCGTTGTCCGTCAATCCATACGTGACTTGGGGCGGGATGGTCGGCTTGTGCTCACGATAGATCAGCCCTTCACGTTCGAGCAGGCGCAGGCGATCGGTCAGAACCTTGGCAGAAACATTATGGAGCCGCCGTTTCAAGACGCCGAACCTGAGGGGACCGTCCTCCCTCAAAGTCCAAAGGATATACATGGTCCAGGGGCCCATGAGGACGCGGAACAACGCTTCGACGGGACAGGATGGCTCGTGCGAAAAGCGCGTCATAGGCAGTTACTCCAAGGTACCTACTTCTCAAAAGGAACCGAACTTATATAGCTATCCATATAGGGCATGCGAGGCGTCTGGCCTCCCGCCAATTCGGTAAAGACCGGGACCCGATGAGGGCATGAGCGAGGCGGGAAGATGATTTTGGTGATCGGTGCGACTGGCAACATCGGATCCGAGGTGACGCGGCAACTCGTGTCAAACGGGGCCGATGTCCGGGTCTTGGCGCGCGACACAGCCAAGGCCCGCGCCGCGCTGGGACCAAAGGTTCACGTCATGGAGGGCGATCTGTCTCGCCCCGAGACGGTGGCCGGCGCCATGGCGGGCGTAGACAAGCTGTTCCTCGTCACGCCGCTCACTCTCGACCAGATCGCCATGAAATCCGCGGCGATCCAGGCGGCGAAGCAGGCCGGCGTCAAGCATATCGTCATGTCGACGGGCATTGGCGCAGGGCCGGACGCGGGTGTTGAAATCGGACGCTGGCATGGCAAGAGCCAAGAAGAGGTCAAGGGGACCGGCCTCGCCTATACTTTCCTTCAGCCCACCTTTTTCATGCAGAATATGCTCATGTTTGCGGACTCGATCCGTGCGCAGGGCGCATTCTATCTGCCACTCGGCGACAGCAAGGCGAGTTGGGTCGATGCACGTGACATTGCTGAAGTCGGCGTCGTGGCGCTGACCGAGGCCGGGCACGAGAATAAGGAATATCCCATCACCGGTGGCGAGGCGATCAACTGCGCCGAGATGGCGCAGACACTTTCCGGAACGCTTGGCAGAACGGTGACCTTCATCGACGTTTCCCTGGCTGCGTCCAAGGAGGGCATGACGGCCGCTGGAATGCCGGAGAAGCTCGCCGACATGATGAACGAGCTCTACGCTCTCGGGCCGGCTGGTCATCTGGCCCATGTCGCCGATACGGTCGAGACGGTGACGGGGCATGCCCCGCGCAGCTTCCGCCAGTTTGCCGAAGATCACGCGGCGGCCTTTAAGGGCTGAGAGGCTGATCTGAAATGAAGTTGAGTGAAATCAGTCGTTTGTGATTCGGTTGAAGGTGCGAGCCATCAACGGATATCGACATGTGGACTGAGATCACCCGGCGTAAGCATGCCCGAAAGGGGCTGCGCTATTCAAGCGATCTGACGGATCCGGAATGGGTGGTGCTGGAGCCGTTGCTGCCGGCGCGGTTTCGTCTGGGGCGTCCGGCGAAATGGTCGTTGCGGACGATCACCGACGCGCTGCTGTATATTCTGCCCGGCGGTCAGCCGTGGCGGATGCTGCCGGGGGATTTTCCGCCGATGACGACGGTGCATGGGTATTCCTACGCCTGGCGCGACAGCGGGGCATGGAACACGATCAACCATTTGCTGCTGACGGCGTTCCGCGAGGCGGTCGGGCGCGAGGCCTCGCCCAGCGCCGGGGTGATCGACAGCCAGAGCGTCAAGACCACGGAAAGCGGCGGTCCCACGGGCGGAGCCTGTTCTCGGGCCAGCCGAAGGCTGGACCCGGGGGGCGTCGGCAGGAAGATCAAAGGCCGCAAGCGTCACATCCTCACCGATACCGGCGGTCTGCTGGTCGCCGCGCGAGTCCATACGGCCGATATCCAGACCCTGCCCCCGCGAAGGCGGGGGACCGCGATGGCGCGCCCGACGTCCTGGCTTCGATCCGCGCCGGCATGCGTAAGGAGAAAGTGGCCCTCGCGCGCAAGCTTTCTGTTGTGCTGCATCGGATGCTGCGCGACCCGACGACAGGATGAGGTTCAAACGGGATTGACACTGGAGGACCCATTACAGAAGTCAGACTCTTATGGCTTTGTCGCTGATGGAGGCCGACTTGTCGCAACCACGATGGGCGCCGAGGTTTCAGCTACGGTTCGGCGGGCGATCTCGTGGCTGCGGGACCAAGCTCGCCTTAGTAGCGCAGGAGCCATCCACAGATGACAGCACCTGTTGTCTGCCAGCCACTTTGCACCATACGAAAGAAATTGATGCAGCAAGTCATCTTTACCGGCGCCCACGGCCAAACGCTCGTTGCCGACGTGATGGGCGAGCCAGATGGTATTCCCGTACTGCTGGCACACGGAGGCGGGCAAACACGGGGCGCCTGGCGCGGAACGATCCGGCTTCTCTCCGAAACAGGTTTCAAGGCCGTGGCGCTTGATCTGCGCGGGCACGGTGAAAGCGCGTGGTCGCCGGACGGACGATACGCCATCGGCGATTTCGCCGCCGATCTCGTTGCGGTGGCGGACCAACTGGACATTCGCCCGCACCTGATCGGCGCTTCGCTGGGCGGTCTGGCGGGACTGGTTGCGGAAGGGGAGCAGCGATCCGGCACGTTCGAAACCCTCACTCTCGTCGATATCGCGCCCCACCTGGACGCTACGGGCGTCACTCGCGTGATGGATTTCATGCGCGCGCATTTGGACAAGGGGTTTGCCACTGTCGAGGATGCAGCTGCCGCTGTCGCTCGATACGCGCCCGGCAAACCGCGGTCCACCGGGAGCATTGACGGCCTCCGGCGTTATCTGCGCTCGGGTTCCGATGGCCGACTTCGCTGGCATTGGGATCCCCGTTTCATTGACGGAGTTCTGCTTGGGGGCGCCCCGGCGGACTCGATCGGGACGCTTTCGCGCGCGGCCGCGAACCTCGACCTGCCGGTGCATTTGATCCGCGGGGGAATGAGCGACATGGTGAGCGACGAGGGCTTGACCGCTTTCCGGGCGCTTGTCCCAGGCGCGGTCTATACCGATATCGCGGGCGCGGGCCATATGGTTGCGGGCGATCAAAACGATGCCTTTTCCCAAGCCGCTGTCGCGTTCCTCGTCGCGAACAGCGGCTCCGCGCCAGCCGAGGGGCGCGATCTTGCGCGAAATTAGTGTTCCGATCCCCGGCGGTGCGATCGCGGCATTGCAATGGAACGAAGCTGGCCCCGCTGCGCCGCTGCTGCACTTCGCGCATGCCACGGGGTTGAACGCATTGACCTACCGGCGATTGCTCGAGCCGCTTGCCGCACGCTACCGCATCATTGCGTCGGACCTGCGCGGCCACGGGCGCAGCACACTCCGCGCAGAGCCGGGCGAGCTACGAGGCTGGGAACAATTCGAGGACGATCTCGAAGCGCTGATCGAGGCACTGGGCGAGCCGGCCTTGCTCGCCGGTCATTCGATCGGCGCCACTGTCAGCGGAATGCTGGCGGCGCGCAGGCCCGAGCTGGCGCTGGGCGTCGCGATGGCCGAACCCTCGTTCATTCCGTTCGCCGACGTCGCACGCGTCGATGAAGAACGACGACAGGGCTTGCCGTTCGAATTCGAACTCGCGCGGATTGCGGGCAAGCGACGCCACCGGTGGAGCAGCCGCGACGAGATTCACGCGGCGTATCGGGGGCGCGGGATGTTCGCTTCCTGGCCCGAGGCGTGGCTCGACGACTATCTGGACGGTGGGCTCATTGGTCAAGCCGACGGCAGCGTCGAGCTAGCCTGCGCGCCCGCATGGGAACAGGCGACATTCAGCGCGGTTACGACCGAAATCTGGCGGCGGCTGACCCGTTACAGGGGCGCGCTAACGGTGGTGCGCGGGACGGTGATGAGCACCATTGCTAATCCCGATGCCGACGCGTTCGCCGAACTCGCGCCGCAGGCGCGCATGTTCGTCTCTCCGGGACGGAGCCATTTCTTGCCGATGGAGGCGCCTGAACTGGTCCACCAGGCGATCGATCTCGCGCTCGTGCCCGCGGAAATTTCACTGGGGGAGATCGCGTCTTGAAACTCTATCACTGTGCCGACGCACGCTCGCTTCGCGCGCTCTGGGCGATCGAGGAACTGGGCGTCGATTGCGAACTGGTCACGCTGCCGTTCCCGCCGCGCGTACGCGACAAGGCGTTTCTCGAACAGAACCCGCTGGGCACGGTGCCGCTGCTCGTCGACGGCGAAACGCGCATGTCGGAATCGGCGGCAATCTGCGACTATCTCGGCCATCGCTTTGGACCAAGCGATCTGGTCGTTGCCCCCGAAGAACCGGGTTATGGCGCGTATCTCAACGGCCTTCACCAAGGCGAGGCGACACTGACCTTTCCTTTGACGCTCGTGTTACGATACGGCCGTTTCGAACCGCCCGAACGTCGCCTGCCGACGGTGGTCGAGGATTACGGCCAATGGTTTCTCGGGCGGCTCCGCGTGCTGGCCGATACGCTCGAGCGCGAACCGTTCGTCGCGGCGCAGCGATTCACGATGGCTGACATCTCGATCGGCTATGCCTTGTTCCTCGGCCGGGCAGTCGGCCTGTCGGCACGCTACCCCGACACAGTGACGGCGTATCTGGACCGGATTCTGGCGCGCCCCGGCCTCGTCCGCGCACGCGCGCGCCAGGGCGCTGCCGACACGCTAGGAACCGTCGCGTGACCGGAGCAGGGGCGCGACGAGCGCGATCCAGCGCCTGATCGCCGCGAGCGTTTGGCCGGCGTCATCGGCATAGCGCTCCTGAAGCAGCAGCCCGCGCATCAGGCTGCGGCTCATCAGCATCAGCAGTTCCACCTCGCCGGCACCGCCCGCGAAGGCTTCGTAGCGGTCGGACATCGCGCGGTCGATCGCGGTGTTCCACCCGTGCAGCGTTGGCGATATGCGCGCCTGGAGTCCCCCGTCTGTCCGCGCGGCGACGAGGATCTCGAGCAGCGCGCGATATGCATCGGTGTCGATCAGCGAGGTCCATATCGCCATCAGATCGGTCGCAACCCCGCTATGCCCCCCGGGCTTGGTCGGCTCGCTGGGCAGGAACCGGTCGATCGAACGCTGTAGCAACCGGTCGGCGACGGCGGTGATCAGTTCTTCCTTGGTCGGGAAATGGTGCTGGAGCGCGCCCTTCGATACGCCAGCCCGTTCCGCGACTCGGGCGATGGTGGTTTCGGGATATCCCCGCTCGACCAGGCACGTGATCGCCGCGCGAAGGATCGCATCCTGCGCTTTCAATCGCTTCGCTTCCTGTCTGCCGGGTTGTTCGACGACGCTAGCCATTATTCTTCCTAATCGCCCGTTCCCCTCGCGAAAACCCACTGGACAAAAAAACAAGCCAACCATACTGTTTTAGCAAGGCTCAACCGGCGGGGAGGATCCAAGGTGCGGATCGAATCGAGGGTGGATCGCAAGACCGCGAGCTTTGCCCGCAATGTCGAGGATCATCTCGCGCTGATCGAGCAGCTACGCGTGCTCGAGGCGAAGGTGCAGGCGGCGTCGAACAAGTCGCGCGCGAAATTCGAAAAGCGCGGTCAGCTCCTTCCGCGCGATCGGATCGCGCTGCTGCTCGATCGCGGCGCGCCCTTTGTCGAGCTTTCGACACTGGCCGGCTACCGGATGCACGACGACGATGGCGACAGCAACATCGCTGGCGGCGGCAATATCGCGGGAATTGGCTTCGTCGCGGGCGTGCGAGTCGTCGTTTCGGCGTCCGATGCCGGAATTCGCGGCGGCGCCGCGACCCCGATGGGAATGGAAAAAGGGCTCCGGGCGCAGGCGATCGCGATCGAAAACAAGCTCCCCTATGTCCAGTTAATCGAGAGCGCGGGCGCCGATTTGTTTCGTCAGGCCGACATGTTCGTTCGCGGCGGCAGGAGCTTCGCCAATCTCGCCCGGATGTCGGCACTCGGCCTGCCGGTGATAGCGGTCGTGCACGGGTCGTCGACCGCTGGCGGCGCTTATCAGACCGGACTGAGCGATTATGTCGTCCTGGTGCGCAACCGGACGCGCATCTTCCTCGCCGGCCCGCCGTTGCTGAAAGCCGCGACCGGGGAAATTGCCGACGCAGAAGATTTGGGCGGTGCCGAAATGCATTACGCGGTCGCCGGGACCGGCGAATATATGGCGGAGAACGATGCCGACGGAGTGCGCATCGCACGCGACGTGATCGGCCGGCTCGGCTGGAACGCCCGCGCGCCCGAGCGCGTGCCCCCGGTTGTCGTGCCGCCGCTCTATCCGAGCGAGGACCTGCTCGGCATCGTGCCGGTGGATTATCGCCAGCCCTATGACGCGTGCGAGGTGGTGGCGCGGCTTGTCGATGGCTCCGACTTTCTTGAGTTCAAGGCGGGATACGGTCCGCACACGGTAACCGGCCATGCCGCGATCGGTGGTCACCAGATCGGCATTCTTGCCAATAACGGGCCCATCGACGCCAACGGCGCCGCCAAGGCCGCCCAGTTCATCCAGATCTGCTGCCAATCCGACCGGCCACTGCTGTTCCTTCAGAACACCACCGGCTTCATGGTCGGGCTCGACGCCGAACGCGGCGGCATCGTGAAGCATGGCTCGAAAATGATCCAGGCGGTGACCAATGCCACCGTCCCGCGGCTGACCGTCAATATCGGCGCGTCGTTCGGCGCGGGAAATTATGGCATGTGCGGGCGTGGCTTCGATCCGCGATTTTTGTTCTCCTGGCCAAACCACCGCATTTCGGTGATGGGCGGCGAACAGGCGGCCGGGACGATGGCGATCGTCGCTGAAGACGCCGCGCGCAAACGCGGGATCGAGCCCGATCACGCAGCGCTTGACGCCATGCGGCAAAGGGTCGTCGAGGCCTACCGCACCGAGGGCGAGGCGCTGTACGCGACGGCCAGGCTGTGGGACGACGGCCTGATCGACGCGCGCGACACGCGCCGGATGCTCATCTTCTGCCTCGACACGTGCCGCGAAGCCGAGGCGCGCCGCCCGAGCGCATCGAGCTTCGGGGTCGCCCGGATGTGACGCAGGGAAGGACCAGAACATGCAACTGACCCCCGATCATGGCGAACTGCGCACGACCGCGCGCCGTTTCATCGAGGACGAGATCAATCCGCATGTCGATGAATGGGAACGCGACGGCATTTTTCCGGCACACGAAGTGTTCCGGAAAATGGGATCGCTGGGGCTTTTGGGCATCACCAAGCCGGTCGAATATGGCGGCTCCGGCCTCGACTACAGTTACGGCGCGGTCTTCAACGAAGCGACCAGCTACATCAACTGCGGCGGCGTCCCGATGGCGATCGGCGTGCAGACCGACATGGCGACCCCGGCGCTGGCGCGCTTCGGAACCGACGAACTCAAGCGCGAGTTTCTCGCGCCCTCGATCGCCGGAGAGATGGTCGCGTGCATCGGCGTGTCGGAAGTCACTGCCGGATCCGATGTCGCCGCGATCCGCACCCATGCGCGGCGCGACGGCGACGACTATGTCATCACAGGGTCGAAGATGTGGATTACCAGCGGCACCCAGGCCGACTGGATGTGCATGCTGGCGAACACCGGCGAGGGAAGCGGGCATCGCAACAAGTCGCTGATCTGCGTCCCGCTCAGGGACGGCGCAAAGCGCGCCAAGGGCGTCACGGTCGCACGCAAGCTCGAAAAGATGGGGATGCGGTCGTCCGACACCGCCGAACTCTATTTCGACGAGGTCCGGGTGCCGGTGCGCAATCTCATCGGGCAGGAAGGGATGGGGTTTACCTACCAGATGATGCAGTTCCAGGAGGAACGGCTCTATGCCGCGCTGAGCTGCCTCGCCGGGTGCGAGCGCACCATAGAGGAGACGATCGCCTACACGCGCGAGCGCCGCGCCTTTGGCAAGCCGCTGCTCGACAACCAGGTGGTGCATTTTCGCCTTGCCGAGCTTGCGACCGAGGTCGAGTTGCTGCGCGCGCTGACGTGGAACGCGGTCGAACGCCATGTCGCGGGCGACGACGTCACCAAGCTCGCGTCGATGGCCAAGCTCAAGGGCGGCCGCCTGGGGCGTGAAGTCAACGATGCCTGCCTGCAATATTTCGGCGGCATGGGCTTCATGGAAGAAACGCCGGTATCGCGGCGCTACCGCGATGGGCGCTTGAGTTCGATCGGCGGCGGCGCCGACGAGGTCATGCTCGGGATCATCAGCAAATATATGGGCATCGCCCCGGGTCGGGCGGCGTGAGCGCCGAAACCAACTTGGCTAAATTGCCGGTGTGCGAAACGCTGGCGTTGCGCCGTGTGGGGCCGGTGCTGCACGCGCTGATCGACCGTCCGGCGACGCGCAACGCCTTGAGCGATGCCGTCGTCGCCGATCTCGACCGGCTGGCGGCGGCGCTCGAGGTTGATCGCACGACCCGCGTCGTCGTGCTGCGCGGGGCGGGCGGGACGTTTTGCGCGGGCGGCGACCTGACAGGTTTTCTGAGCCGTCAAAAGCTCGATTCGGCCGCGCTCGCCGGGGACAACCGTGTATTCGGTCGTGTTCTGGAACGCCTCGACGTGCTCCCGCAGATCCTGATCGGCGTGGTCGAGGGGGCCGCGTTCGGCGGCGGGGTGGGACTGGTGTGCGTCACCGACATCGCGCTTTGCGAGGCCGGCACACGCTTCGCGATGTCGGAAACCGGGCTGGGTGTCGTGCCCGCCCAGATCGCGCCCTTCGTCGCGGCGCGCATCGGGCGAAGTCAGGCGCGGCGGCTCGCGTTGCTCGGGGAGCGGCTCGACGGGCGAGGCGCGGCGGCGATCGGCCTTGTTCATCATGTTGAGACGGGGACGGAGGCACTCGAGGCGCGGCTGGCGAAACTGCTGAAAACGGCCCTGTCGCGCGCGCCCGAAGCCGTCGCCGCAACCAAGGCGCTGATCGCGCGGATCGATACCGAACCACTCGGCAGCGTGCTCGATCATGCTTCGCACCTTTTCGCCGCTGCGCTGGCTGGTGCGGAGGGGCGCGAGGGGGTGACCGCGTTTCTCGAAAAGCGTGTCCCGCTCTGGGCGGAGCAAGTGGGTTGAGCGGGCGGTTCACCAGCCTGCTGATCGCCAATCGCGGCGAGATCGCCTGCCGGATCATCGCAGCGGCGCGCAACCGAGGGCTGCGGACGATCGCCGTCTATTCCGATGCCGATGCGCAGGCCCGGCATGTGGCGCTGGCCGACGAGGCGGTCAGGATCGGCCCGCCATTGGCGGCGCTCTCCTACCTGTCGATCGACGCGATCCTTGCCGCGGCGCGCGCCAGCGGTGCCCAAGCGGTGCATCCCGGATACGGGTTCCTTTCCGAGAACGCGGCATTTGCAGAGGCCTGCCAGACCGCCGGGCTGGCGTTCGTCGGCCCGCCCGCAAGCGCGATCGCGGCGATGGGCAACAAGGCGGCGGCCAAACGGCTGATGCTCGACGCGGGGGTTCCCTGCGTTCCCGGGTATCATGGCGCCGCGCAGGACGATGTCACGCTGGTGGAGGAAGCGCATCGGATCGGCTTTCCGCTGATGGTCAAGGCGGCGGCGGGCGGTGGCGGGCGGGGCATGCGTCTGGTGGGCGCGGCGGACAACCTGGCGGGTGCGATCACATCGGCCCGCTCTGAAGCGCAGAACGCGTTCGGATCGACTGAACTGATCCTTGAACGCGCGATTCTCGGCGCGCGGCATGTCGAAATCCAGGTGATGGCCGACCAGGCGGGCGCGACGATTCATTTCGGCGAGCGCGACTGTTCGCTCCAGCGCCGCCACCAGAAGGTGATCGAGGAGGCGCCCAGCCCCGCGGTTGATGCCGAACTGCGCGCGCGGATGGGCGAGGTCGCGGTGACCGCCGCTCGCGCGATCGACTATGTCGGTGCGGGTACGGTCGAGTTGCTACTCGGCGACGATGGCGGTTTCTATTTCCTCGAGATGAATACGCGCATCCAGGTCGAGCATCCCGTGACCGAAATGATCACTGGACTCGACTTGGTCGGGATGCAGATCGACGTCGCGATGGGCATGCCGCTCGCGCTCGACCAGAACGACGTCGTCCTCGACGGACACGCGATCGAGGCGCGGCTCTATGCCGAAGACCCGGCATCGGGCTTTTTCCCGCAGGCCGGGCGGGTCATCGTGTGGGCGCCCGCGCAAGGCGAAGGCGTTCGAACCGATCACGGCATTCTTCCCGGCGCAACCGTTGGCGCCGACTATGATCCGATGCTCGCCAAGATAATCGCGCATGGCCGGACGCGCGAGGAGGCGCGTGCGCGGCTGATCGCAGCGATCGGTGCGACGCGGCTGCTCGGCGTCGTCACCAACAAGGGGTTCCTGATCGATTGCCTCGAGCATCCCGTGTTCGCCGCGGGCGACGTGTCGACCGACTTTCTCGATCGGGCGGGCGCTGCGTTGACCGACGCCCCCGATCACCGCGATGCCTTGGCAGCGGCGGCCGTTCTGCTCGCATCGGGCGGGCGGGCGGACGAACTGGCCGGCTGGTCGTCGACCGGCACGCAGCGCACGTTGATGACGCTGCGCACCGGCGACCGCACGTCGCCGATAGCAGTATCGCGCAGCGGGGCAGACTGGATGATCGAAGAGGGCGGCGACCTTAGGAAGATCGATAGGGTGAGCGTGGCCGGGGGTGAAGTGACGATTGTCCGCGGCGCGCGCGCGCTGCGGTTCGCTGTGGCCCACGATGGCGATGTCGTGCACCTCGATGACGGCCGCCATGTGCACCGTTTCGAAGACCTGACCTATCGCGCCGCCGAACGCGATGGCGGGGGCGGCGACGGCACGGTGCGCGCGCCGATGAACGGGCTGATCACCACCGTCAACGTCGCGCCGGGCGATGCGGTGACAAAGGACAGCGTCCTGCTGGTCCTCGAGGCGATGAAAATGGAGCAGCCGCTGCTCGCGGGAATCGACGGGATCGTGGAAACGGTCGCTGTCGTCGCCGGCGACCAGGTCGCGACCCGGCAGACGCTCGTGACGTTGCTTCCCGCTCCCGGAACCGGCCCATGACCGGCCTGCTGCGGATCGGTTGCGCCTCGGGCTTCTGGGGCGATAGCATGACGGCGGCACCGCAACTCGTCGCGTCGGGAGCGATCGACTTTCTGGTATTCGACTATCTCGCCGAGATCACGATGGCGATCCTAGCGCGCGCGCGCGTCAAGGATCCCCGCTTCGGATATGCGACCGATTTCGTCGATGTCACGCTTCGCGAAACGCTTTCCGAAATCGCCCGCCGCAAGATCCGGGTCGTGTCGAACGCCGGCGGGGTCAATCCGATCGCCTGTGGCGAGGCGATCAAGGCGCTCGTCGCCGAACTCGGCCTCGATCTGACCGTGGCGGTGGTGACCGGCGACGATCTGCTCGGCGACGCCGCGCGCTTTGCCGAGCAAGGCGTGCAGGAGATGTTCTCGAAGGCGCCGTTTCCAGCCCGGCCGCTGAGCATCAACGCCTATCTCGGCGCGTTTCCGATCGCCGCCGCGCTCGATCGGGGTGCCGATATCGTCGTGACGGGACGCTGCGTCGACAGCGCGGTGACGTTGGGGCCGTGCATCCATCATTTCGGTTGGACTCCGGACGCGCTCGATCGGCTCGCAGGGGGCAGCCTGGCGGGGCACATCCTGGAATGCGGCGCGCAGGCAACCGGCGGAGTGTTCACCGACTGGGAGGATGTTCCCGATTATGCCGCGATCGGTTATCCCATCGCCGAGATCGACGAGGACGGAAGCTTCACGGTCACCAAGCCGGAGGGCACCGGCGGGTTGGTGTCACGGGGAACGGTTGCCGAGCAGATGCTCTACGAAATCGGCGATCCCCAAGCCTATGTTCTGCCCGATGTCACATGCGATTTCAGCGCGGTCGAGATCGCACAGGCGGCACCGCACCGGGTGCGGGTGACGGGCGCTCGTGGTCGCCCTGCACCACCGTCCTACAAGGTCTGCGCGACGCACGTCGATGGCCACCGCCTCGCGCTGACGCTGGCGATCTGCGGCATCGACGCCGATCGCAAGGCGCGCGCGGTTGCCGACGCTGTGTTCGCCCGGATGGCGCGGCGGCTTGCGGCGGCGGGCGCGCCGCCGTTCACCGCGACTTCAGTCGAAGTGCTCGGGGCAGAAGCCTCCTATGGCCCCCACGGCCGGATCGTTGCGCCGCGCGAGGTCATCCTGAAGATCGCCGCACGGCATGGGTCGCCGGCGGCGCTCGCCGCGCTGTTGCGCGAGGCGACCTCGAGCGGAACCTCAATGACTCCCGGCATTACCGGCGTCGGCGGGAATCGCCCCAAGCCGATGCCGATGGTCCGGCTGTTCTCGTTTCTGATCGACAAGCGTGAGGTGACACCATCGATCCACGTCGGCGGCGAGACCGTCATGTGCCCCGATGCCGTGTCGCCGGGGTCGCCACCGAGCCCGCCGCCGGCATTTTTACCTGCTCCCGAACAACCTGTCGGTGAAATGGTCGAGGTTCCACTGGTGGCCCTGGCGTGGGCGCGCAGCGGCGACAAGGGCAACGATGCCAATATCGGTGTCATCGCCCGTGCTGCCGGCAACCTCCCCTGGATCGCAGCAGCGCTGGATGCCGATACGGTCGCGCGACATTTCGGGTACCTCGGGATCGGATCGGTCGAGCGGTTCTTCCTGCCCGGAATCGGCGGCTTGAACTTCCTGCTGCACGATGCCCTGGGCGGCGGCGGCACCGCATCGCTGCGCAACGATCCGCAGGGCAAGGGCCTGGCGCAGATATTGCTCGACCACCCGATACCCGTCCCGATCGCGATCGCCGCGGCGCGGAACAAGGAAACCGCCGCATGACTCACGCGTCTCCCCATCACACCGAGGCGCACCAGGCCTTTCGAGAATCCGTGCGCCGCTTCGTTGCCGACGAGATCACGCCTTTTGCGGCCGAATGGGACGAGGCCGAGGAATTTCCGCGCGCCCTCTACGCGCGGGCCGCGGAAATCGGTCTCCTCGGGCTAGGCTTTCCGGAGGAATATGGCGGAATCGCCTCCGACCGCCACTTTCGGATCATCGCTTCGCAGGAACTGGCGCGCGCCGGCAGCGGCGGCGTTTCGGCGGGACTGATGAGCCACTCGATCGGCGCTCCGCCGATCGCAGCGCTGGGCAGCGACGCGATGAAGCGCAGAGTGCTGCCTGATATATTGACGGGACGCAAAATCTCCGCGCTGGCGATCACCGAACCGGGCGGCGGGTCCGATGTCGCCCAGCTGCGGACAACGGCACGCCGCGACGGCGACGACTATGTCGTCAACGGCGAGAAGACTTACATCACCTCTGGGATGCGCGCCGATTACTACACGGTGGCGGTGCGAACCGGTGGGCCCGGCGCGCGCGGCGTGTCGCTCCTGCTGATCGAACGTGATCGCGCGGGCTTCACGCGCACCAAGCTCGCCAAGACCGGGTGGTGGGCTTCGGACACCGCCACCTTGTGGTTCGATGACTGCCGCGTGCCGGCCGACAATTTGATCGGCAGCGAGAATGACGGCTTTCGCGGCGTCATGCTCAACTTCAACGACGAGCGCATGGGACTCGCGGCGTCTTCGCTCGCCTTTGCCAAGGTGGCGTATGAGGATGCGCTGGATTGGGCGCGTTTGCGCAACACCTTCGGGGCCCCGCTGATCGAGCGGCAGGTGATCCGTCACAAACTGGTCGACATGGCGCAACGGATCGCCGCGGGCGAAGCGTATCTGGAATCGATCGCATGGCGGGTCGATCAAGGCGAAGCGCCGATCGCGGACCTGTGCATGCTCAAGAATCACGCCACCCAGACCCTGGCGCACTGCGCCTCCGAAGCCGTCCAGATCCTGGGCGGCGCGGGGTATATGCGCGGCTCGCGGGTCGAGCGCATCGCGCGCGAGGTCAAGGTCAACGCGATCGGCGGCGGTGCCGAGGAGATCATGAAGGATCTGGCCAGCCGGCATCTGGGCTGGTGAGCAGTACAAATCAGAAAGTCCGAGGAGTAGGGTCATGACCGCGGTATCCCCGATGCGCCCATCGATCATCGATCGCGTCGCGATCGGCGATCTGCTCCGCCGCGCGGGGCGACGCTATGGCGCGCACCCGGCAACGCGCGAGGATGGCCGGACGACCACCTTCGCCGAACTGGACCGCGCAGCCAACCGGGTCGCCAACGCACTGTGTTCCGAGTCGCTGACGCCCGGCGCCAAGATCGTCACGCTGTGCGAAAACTCGACCGAATTCCTCGCGACGATCTTCGGCATCCACAAATCCGGCCGCGTCTGGGTGCCCGTCAACGCGATGCTGGCGACGGACGACATTCGCTACATCATCGAACATTGCGAAGCCGAACTGGTGATCGTCGATACGGTGTTTCTCGAACGGACTGGGTTCGCCACGATGCTCGTCGGCCTGGGCATTCCGCTTCGTGAATGCGGCGGCAGTGCGCGGCGCGGCGCCGCGGCGGGGTCGCCCGTCGCGGCACTCGAACCCGGCCGGTCGGAGATCGAGCCCGATGTCGTGATCGGCGATCGCGACCTGGCGCTCATCATGTACACCAGCGGCACCACGTCCCGGCCCAAGGGCGTGATGCACACCCATCTGGCGGTCTATTTCGCGACGCTCGGCAACATCGTCGAGGACGGGCCCGTGCGGGGTGACATCGGCACCTGCATGATGCCGATGTTCCACTGCGCGCAGCACTCGCTGTGCCTGAGCTATCTCGCCGCCGGCTGCACGATGGTGATGCTCAAGGGCTTCGCTGCCGATCGCCTGATCGCGGCGATCGAGGCGGAACGCATCAGCTTCGTCTTCGCGTTGCCGCTGATGTACGCGGCGTTGCTGGCGCATCCCGAACGCGAGAAGCGCGATCTGGCCTCGCTGCGGCATTGCCTCTACGCGATGGCGCCGATGCCGAAGCCGCTACTGCTGCGCCTGATCGAGGAATTCTGTCCCAGGTTCGCGCTTGGCTCGGGCCAGACCGAGATTTTTCCGATGACCACCCTGTTCAAGCCCGCCGAGCAATCGCGGCGCTTCGGCAATTACTGGGGTGAGGTCGGAATCATCGACGACATGGTGATCATGGACGACAAGGGCGAGATCGTGCCCGATGGTGTCGTGGGCGAGATCGTTCATCGCGGCCCCAACGCGATGATCGGTTATCTGAAGGATCAGCCGGCAACAGACGCCGCGAGCGCCTTTGGCTGGCACCATACCGGCGATCTCGGCATGATCGATCCTGACGGGCAGTTGCTGTTCGTCGATCGCAAAAAGGACATGATCAAGAGTGGCGGCGAAAATGTCGCCTCCGTCAAGGTCGAGGAGGTGCTGTTGCGGCATCCCGCGGTCGCCAACGCCGCCGTGGTCGGCCTGTCCCACCCGCACTGGACCGAGGCGGTCGCCGGCTTCGTGACGCTGAAGCCCGGAGCATCAGCCAGCGGGGAGGAATTCATCGCGCATTGCCGCGCGCATCTGAGCGGATACGAAACGCCCAAGCTGGTCGAGATACTCGTCGCCTTTCCAATGACGGCGACGGGCAAGATCCAGAAGCAGGCGCTGCGCGACAAGTATGGCCATTGGTTCGCAAACGCTTGAGTCGGTGATCCTGGAGCGCCGTAACCAACGAACCATCACCGCGCCATCTTTCCTCCTTGAGACCAAAGCTGGTCTCATGGACTCGCCTGATCTGCTCTCTGATCTCGTCAGCGCGGCGGGCACGAGCCGAGCGCTTGCCTGGGTCAACAAGGCGCATGGCGTGTTGGTGGTAGGAAGAGGGGGCGATTGCCAGTTTGCGGCAGATCGGCTCGATGCCCAGTTCCTTGCGATGATCGTCGATGAACGACATCACCATTTGCCTTGGCGGTCGAGCTCCGCCTGCGCAAAATGCGCAGAGGCCTTTCGCAGGATCTCGGTCGCCCGGCGAAGCT
This sequence comes from uncultured Brevundimonas sp., assembly GCA_964527675.1. Classification (GTDB taxonomy): domain Bacteria; phylum Pseudomonadota; class Alphaproteobacteria; order Caulobacterales; family Caulobacteraceae; genus Brevundimonas. The sequence goes on from CAZGPS010000017.1 coordinate 17,114, forward strand.
CTTTCACCTCGCGCTCAAGCAGCCTGAGCCGATCTGCGTTCGCCGGAGACGGCTGCGGCACCGGCCCCGCCGTGCAGCCGATCTTCGCTGCAATCGAGGTCATTGCGGCCTATTCAGAACCGTAGTCCACCCGGTGCTCACCAACCGTCCGAACCGCTCGCGGACCTCGGCGAAAGATTGTCCTGACACGCTCCGGGCGAATCGCCGAATCCAGCCGCTCACGCGAAAATCACCCCGCCCGAAGACGCCAGTCAAAACCAAAACCCGGTCGCTCCGGCCTTCAGTCAGCCCGACGCTGGACCGTGGTTGAGAAATCCGGGTTAGGGCGCTTTGTATCCGCGAAAATCGTCCCTGAGTTTCGTCTTGAGAAGTTTGCCGGTGGCCGTATGCGGCAAGCTATCAACAAAGACGACATCATCTGGAATCCACCACTTTGCGACCTTGCCCTCGAACCAATTCAGCAACCCCTCGCGCGTCACCACAGAATCAGGTCGTCTCACAACGACGAGCAGCGGACGCTCATCCCATTGGGGGTGGACGATGCCAATCACTGCGGCTTCCTGGACAGCAGGATGCCCCATGGCGATATTCTCCAGGTCGATCGAACTGATCCACTCACCGCCCGATTTGATAACGTCCTTCGAGCGGTCGGTGATCGTCATATAGCCATGCGGATTGAGGGTGCAGACGTCGCCGGTTTGAAACCATCCATTGCCGGTGAACGCCGAGGCGCCTTCGCCACGAAAGTAGGATCTTGCGACCCAGGGACCTCGGACCAGCAGGTTTCCGAACGCAACGCCGTCCTTGGGCAACTCGCGACCCGCGTCATCGACGATCTTCAAGCTGACGCCGAAGATCGGTCGACCCTGCTTGGCGATCAGGTCGTATTGCGCCTCCGCCGGGAGATCGCGCTCACCGCGCCGCATCGAGGTGATCGTACCCAGCGGGCTCATCTCTGTCATGCCCCAGCCCTGCAGGACGCGCACCCCGTGCTCCTTGTCAAAGCGTTCGACCATGGCGCGCGGCGGCGCCGAGCCGCCAATCAGCGTGCGCTTCAGCTTGTCCAGGCGTCGGCCATTGGCTTCGCAATAGTGCAACAGTTCGAGCCAAACCGTGGGCACGCCGGCGGCCATGGTGACGGCTTCGCTCTCGAAAAGTTGGAACAGACTGGCGCCGTCCATCTTGAAACCCGGGAACACAAGCTTGGCGCCGACCATCGGGGCTGCATAAGGAATGCCCCAGGCGTTGGCGTGGAACATCGGCACGACCGGTAGGATCGTGTCGTCGGCCGTGAAGCCCATCGCATCGGCGCCGTTGACGGCGTAGCCATGCAGGATCGTTGAGCGGTGGCTGTAAAGCACACCTTTCGGTTCCCCTGTGGTCCCGGAGGTGTAGCAGAGCGACGCGGCGGTGTTCTCATCGAACTCTGGCCAGTCAAACGCCTCGTCCTGGGCGGCCACCAGGTCCTCGTAACACAGCAGATTGGGCAGGACGCTGTCGGCCGGCATGTGCGCGCGGTCGGTCATCACGATGATACCCTGCACGTCGTCCAGATCACCGCAGAGCCCTTCAAGAATGGCGAGCACATTCAGGTCGACGAAGATGAACCTGTCATCGGCATGGTTGATGATATAGGCGATCTGCTCCGGAAAGAGGCGCGGATTAAGCGTGTGGCAGATGGCGCCGCTCCCGGAGACCGCGAAATAGATCTCGAAATGGCGATAGCCGTTCCACGCCAGGGTGCCGATCCGGTCGCCCGGCACGACGCCCAGCGCCTTGAGGGCATTGGCAAGTTGGCGCGAGCGCCTTGCGGCGTCGGCATACGTGTACCGGTGAATCGGGCCTTCGACCGACCGCGACACGATCTCGTTGTCGCCGTGATACTCAGCCGCATGCTCGATGATCTGCGAGATCAGCAGCGGTCGGTCCATCATGAGACCCAACATTTGGGATCATCCTTAATTACTCAAATCCATCATCGACGGGCGGCCCGAGTGAACCTAAAATCGGTAAGTCAATCCAACGTTCGCCAGGATCGGCTTGATATCCAGGGTCGCCTGCACCGGCGCGCCCCCCAGCGATCCGGACGCGTCCGTGGAAAAGGGGACGTAGCGGACGTCGGCGTTCAGCATCCATGCCGGATTGAGGTCATAACGAACGCCCGCCTGGACCGCCGGGGCCCAGCTGTCGTCGATGTCGAAGTCGGTCAGAGCCCTGTCTTTCTTTTTCAGGAAGACGATTCGTCCCACGCCCAGTCCGAGATAGGGATGGACCGGGCCGAGACCGTTGAAATGGTACTGGGCCGAAAGGATCACTGGACCGAAATCGACCTCGGCCAGCGTTCCGAGAGCTCCGATGGAACCGGCGCCGTCGATTTCCGCGGTCGGCGGCACGCCGAGAAACAGATCAACCGCGACATTGGGTGTGAAAAAATATCCCACATCGACGGTCACCGAGCTCACGTCGTCGATGCTGATGTTGGAACCGGGGACGGGTCCGCCGCCCAGGGTGATGTCCGACGCCTCCTCATCCACGAAGACCTGGGTTGCATTCACGCTGACGGCCCACCGCCTGAAATTTCCCGCATCCTGGGCCGCAGCGGCCGAGGCTGAGAATGCGCTGAAGGCGGCGACCGCCGCGGCGAATTGTGAAAGCCGTATAGACATGGATTTGCCATTCTGACTCATGGAACTGTCCTCCCTAAAGTGCTTCGTCCCTGTTGACGGGATCGGCGTTTGTTGATGGTTCGCGGTAAATTCCGGTGTCTGGGGCCGCGACTGTCCCGCGCGAGAATCCGGCCCGTCTTTTTTTGACGCTGGACTAATGAGGTGCCTCCCCGGAAGCGCTGGACGCGAGTTTCGTCTTGCCGAGAATGAGTTCCGCGGCTCTTTCCGCGATCATCATCGTCGGGGCGTTGGTGTTGCCGGCCACCAGCGTGGGCATGATGGACGCATCCACGACCCGAAGGCCCTGCACCCCGCGCACCCGGAGCGCCGGATCGACGACCGAGGCCGGATCACGCCCCATCCGGCACGTTCCCACGGGATGGTAGATCGTCTCGGCCCGCCGACGGATGTCCGCCACGATGTCCGCGTCGGTCTGGACCGCCGCCCCCGGAACCAGTTCGGTCCTGGAATAGGCCGCCATCGACGGCGCCGATAGGATTCGCCGCCCCAGCTTCACCGCCGCGACCATGGTCTGGATGTCTTCCGGGGCGGACAGGTACCGCGGGTCGATCAGCGGGTCGTCGAGCGGATCGGAGCTTTTCAGCCCGATCCTTCCCCGGCTCCTGGGCAGGAGATCGCAGACGTGCAGGGTGTAGCCGTATCCGAACGCCAGCTCCCGGCCATGATCCTTCAACAGGGTCGGCAGGAAATGGAACTGGATGTTCGGCCGCGATCGCTCTGGCGAACTTTTCGTGAACCCGCCGGATTCCGCCACATTGCTCGTCAGAAGCCCTCTTCCGAACAGGACGTACGAAAGGACGCCCGCCAGGGCCCGTGGAATGAACGACAATGCGATGCCGATCGGCGTGCGGTCTTTCGATTCATGCATGATCGTGATGTCGAGGTGATCCTGCAGATTCTTTCCGACCTCCGGACTGTCCACGACCACCGGAATGCCGTGGGCTTTCAACTCGGCGGCGTCGCCGATTCCCGACAGCAACAGCAGCTGGGGCGAATTGACCGCCCCGCCCGACAGGATGACCTCGCCGCCGTCGGTGCGCACATCGACCAGCCTGCCCCCGGCCGAATAGGTCACCCCGACTGCCCTTCGGCCTTCCAGAATGACCCGGGTCGCCCGCGCGCCCGTGACGATCGTCAGGTTCGGGCGGTTCCTGGCCTTTGAAAGAAAGGCGCGCGCGGAACTCCAGCGTCGGCCCCGGCGCTGCGTAACCTGATAGCGGCCGACGCCGGCTTGGGTTTTTCCATTGAAGTCCGGGACGTGCGGGAGCTGGACTTCCTGTCCGGCTTCGACGAAGGCCCGGCTCAGGGGGTTGAACGTTCGCAGATCGCTGACGTGAAGCTCGCCGCCGCCGCCATGAAACTCGTCGTTCCCGAACCTTTCATTGGCCTCCATCCGCTTGAATAGCGGAAGCACATTCTCGTACGACCAGATCGGGTCGGCCGCCTCGCCCCAGGCATCATAGTCGTCCGGATGGCCGCGGATGTAGATCATGGCGTTGATCGAGCTGGACCCGCCGAGCGTCTTGCCGCGAGGCCAGAACAGCCGGCGATCGTCGAGATTGGCCTGGGGTTCCGTGTCAAAGGCCCAGTTGAGCGTCTTGCTCTTCGAGAGAAGGGCGATCCCGATGGGCATGTGTATCAATGCGCTGCGATCCGGCGGACCCGCCTCGAGCAGGCAGACACGGGTCTTTGGATTCGCCGACAGGCGTTCGGCTAACAGACATCCGGCGGATCCCGCCCCCACAATGATGTAGTCAAACATAACTTCCCCCATGTCCATGCGTTATTTCATTATCTTCTTGTCATTATCCAAGGATACGAACAGTCAGATCGATGAGTTGTTTCACGCGTGTTGTATAGGGTGGGAAAAGAAGTCCCAAGATAGAAAACTTGTCCCTCAAAATAGCGCGTTCGTGCGAAAATGCCTTGAAGCCGTAGAAACCGTGCGCGGTTCCGATACCGCTGTTGTTGACGCCGCCAAACGGCAGATTTGGATGCAGGAAATGGACGACGTTGTTGTTGACGCAGACACCACCGGAACTGGTTCGTTCGATGATATATTCCCGGATAGAGTCGTCTTCGCTATAGATGTATATGGCGAGTGGTTTTGGACCGGCGTTGATGGCGTCGATGACGCTGCTGATGTCATCATATTCGATGACGGGAAGAACCGGACCGAATATTTCTTCCTGGGAAATCGCCATCTGAGGCGTCGTCCCGCCGAGTATGGTCGGTGAGAAGTAGTTCTGGCCCGGATCTCGCACCCCGCCTTCCAGGACGGTCGCGCCGCGCGATGTGGCGTCGTCGGTCAGGGCGCTCAGACGTTCGAAATGCCGCCGATTTACGATCCGGCAGTAGTCCGGACCGCTTTTCTGCTGGCTGTCTGTCTGCCCATAGACCCGCTTGATCTCGCGCCGGAGCGCATCGACCAGAGCCGGGGCCTGGTCGCGAGCGACATAGACATGATCCGGAGCGATGCAGGTCTGGC